>CAYZVI010000005.1:0-30295 GCA_964481695.1 uncultured Hydromonas sp.
TTACGTACTATCGCTCGCTCAATGAAATCGTGAAACAGCGCTTGGGCGGCTTGCATTCTGCGAAAATTGTGTTGTACAGCGTGGATTTTTACGAAATCGAGCAGTTGCAACGCAGGGGGGATTGGCTGCAGGCGGGTGATTTGTTGGCTGATGCGGCGCAGGCACTCGAGCGAGCTGGCGCGGATTGCGTCGTGCTGTGTACCAATACCATGCATAAAGTCGCTGACCAAATTCAAACCGCAGTCAAAATCCCCCTATTGCACATTGCAGATGCGACGGCTAAACGTATTTGTGATGCTGGGTTGAATAAAGTGGGGCTCTTGGCGACTCGATTTACGATGGAGCAGGACTTTTATATCGGTCGTTTCGCAGATCGTAATGGCATTGAGGTGAGGGTGCCGAATGCCAAAGACCGTGATATTGTGCATCGGATTATTTATGAGGAGTTGTGCTTGGGGCAAATTCGGGCAGATTCGCGAGCGCAATATCGCCGCATCATGGCAGATATGGTGGAACGTGAAGGTGTACAGGCGATTATTTTGGGTTGTACCGAGATTTCTTTGTTGGTTGATCAAAGTGATGCGTCTGTACCTCTGTTTGACACCACGGCGATTCATGCGCAGGCTGTTGCCGATTTTGCTTTGAGTAAGGATTAAAAAAGTTATTAAAAAAGCGGAGCTGATGCTCCGCTTTTTGATTACCTGCAAATGGTGCTTGATTAAGCGTTGCTCAAAGCCTGCTCCAAATCGGCAATGATGTCGTCCACATGCTCAATCCCGACCGACAGACGAATCATGTCGGTGGAAACGCCTGCTTTTGCGAGTTCTTCTTCGTTTAGCTGGCGATGCGTGGTGGAGGCCGGATGGCAAGCAAGGCTTTTTGCGTCGCCGATATTGACCAAGCGGGTGACCAGCTTGAGCGCGTCGATAAAGCGTGCTCCGGCCTCTACGCCACCCTCAACACCGAACGATAAGATGCCAGAGGCTTTACCGCCAAGGTATTTTTCTACCAAACCGTTTTGCGGATGGGTGCTCAAACCAGCGTAGTTGACCCATTTAACTTTTGGATGTTTCTCCAAATACTGTGCAACAGCCAATGCGTTGTCCGAATGACGTTCCATACGCAATGGCAATGTCTCAATGCCTTGCAAAATCAAAAATGAGTTCATGGGGCTGATCGCAGCACCGGTATTGCGCAATGGTACAACGCGTGCGCGAGCGATGAATGCCGCTGCACCAAGTGCTTCAACGTAATTCACGCCGTGGTAGCTCGGATCCGGTGTGTTCAGCAGTGGGAAACGCTCTTTATGCTCACCCCAAGGGAATTTACCACTATCCACGATAGCACCGCCGATGCTGGTGCCGTGACCGCCGATGTATTTGGTTAATGAGTGTACCACGATGTCCGCGCCATGCTCAAACGGGCGCATTAAGGCAGGTGATGCAACGGTGTTGTCCGCAACCACCGGTACGCCGTGGCGATGGGCGATGTCACTGATCGCTTGTAAATCGACGATATTGCCCAACGGGTTGCCGATGGTTTCGACGAACACCAATTTGGTTTTCTCATCAATCAGTTGTTCCATTGAGGCCGGGTCGCGGTAGTCGAAAAATCGTACTTCGATGCCTTGTTTGGGCAATGTGTGTGCAAATAGGTTGTATGTGCCGCCGTAGAGAGTGGATACCGAAACGATGTTATCACCCGCTTGTGCGACGGTCTGGATGGTGTAGGTGATCGCTGACATACCAGAAGCCAATGCCAGAGCGCCGATACCGCCTTCTAACTGAGCAACTCGTTGCTCTAAAACGGCTGTGGTTGGGTTCATGATGCGTGTGTAGATGTTGCCTTGTACTTTCAGGTCGAATAAGTCTGCACCGTGCTGAGTATCATCAAACGCATACGATGTGGTTTGGTAAATCGGTACAGCGACCGCTTTAGTCGTGGGATCAGGGCTATAGCCAGCGTGAACGGCGAGGGTTTCGAGTTTCATAGGTCTCCTTGGTAGGATGAGTTTAAATTCAATTTAAGAATTATAAACATCAATATTTATATTTAAAAAGAATTTAATGTGATAACTTTATTAATGATAACTAATTTTCACTATTGTGTCGCAAAAAAAAGACCATCAGCCGATGCTAAGATGCACTTCAGGCATAATGTTGTGTTTCATTCCCTTAACTTTTTAGGAGAATCGATATGAAAAAAGTAAGCTCTTATAAATGCTGGATATTCAGCGTGATCGCTGGATTGGCTACTGTTTCTTTACCTGTGGCCGCTCAGTCTGTTAGTAATCCAACGCCACGTAGTCAAGTAGCAATACCGACACTTTATCAATCGATTCCGGTTAAGGCTCAATTTTGTTCAGATGAGGCTTCGACTTGCGGTCGGAATATTTTATATTCTTTGCCATCAAAATACGCGCCAAGCGGTGAGTTGGACACCGAGAGCCAATATGAGGTTTTTGATTTTAAAAATGGTGTGATGGTGTATTTGCTAACAATACGTGGTGTGCAGGATGATTCAATTCGTGCTGAGCGTTATCGTGTTTCTTTTAAAAAAGAGGAGGCAGGTTTGCGCTTGGTTCAAGTTGGACGGCAACAGCAATGTACACGCGGCTCCGTTAAAGGCTGGACGAAACGCAATTGTCCCTAAAGAAATTTTGATTTGAGTTATTGATAAACCTCACGATTTTCGTGGGGTTTTTTATATTGGGTGGTTATAAATGTCCCATTGAACACCACTATTGTCCATATCCGCTCTGTAATTTTTATCTGATCGGTGTTTTCATAAAAATTTTGAAGGAGCTTAGGATGCAGGTCATACATTTGCAAAGCCGACTTGAGCAGGCACAGGCTCAGCCGTGGCAAGCGATTTCTGTTGAGCAAGTAGATCAGTATCAATGGCACATGATTGATGCGCTCGGTGAATATCCGTGGCATCAGCATGATGAGCGCGATGACTGCTTTTTGGTTTTAGGCGGATGTTTGGGTGTGGAGCTACCCGATGGCACGGTGTATGTGCAGGCTGGCGAAATGCTGGTGGTTCCAAGCGGTGTGCGCCATCGGACTTTTTCTACCGAGGGTGCGCAAGTGCTGTTGTTTGAGACGATTGTCTAAAAATCCGTATATCATGTCCTTTTTTACTCCTGTTTGGTCTTTAACGGCTCTGTTTTCTGTGGGTTTTTATCCGTAAACTATGGCTGTTTTTAAACAATAGGAGGGTATGATGTCACATGCTTTATTGGTCATTGATGTGCAGGACTCGTTCATGCACACACCGTTTTGGTCGGAAGCGGATATGCCGCAGTACCAACAGCGACAATTGGCGTTGATTGAATCGGCGCGTTGTCATGGTGTACCGGTGATCGGGATTTTGCATGCCAATCCGAACAGCGATACTGCGCATTTTCGCCCTGAATCGGGACTGGTGCGGTTCATGGACTGGGTGCCGCAATTGGATGAGGTGTTTCGGAAGTCGGTGCATAATGCGCTGACCGATAGCGGACTGCTGGCGTATCTCTACGAGCGAGGTATCACGCACCTGACCATCAGCGGTATACGCACTGAGCAGTGCTGTGAGACGACCACTCGGGTGGCTTCAGATTGGGGTTTTGGCGTGAATTTTGTGACCGAGGCGACGCTGACCTTCCCAATGACGCATGCGGATGGTACGGTGTTTTCGGCAGAGGATATCAAGAAACGCACCGAGTTGGTATTGGACGGCCGTTTTGCACAGATTAAAACCGTGACGCAGATGCAGGAGGTGTGGGCATGAGGGCGGCTGAACAACACTGGCGCGTTTGTATTTTCGCCTTTGATGATATGGAGCTGTTGGATTTTGCGGGGCCGTATGAGGCTTTTACCACCGCCTCGCGTGTGGCGCAAAAAATGGATTTGCCGATTCGATTCACTGTGCAAACGGTGGTATCCGGTACGGCGGCAATCCATGCTCGAGCCGGTTTGCAAATGATGGCAGATGTGAGTCTGAATGAAGCGGGCGTATATGATTTGCTCATCGTGCCGGGAGGGGTGGTCGATGCGCTGCTGTGCGATGAGCGTGTACTGACGTGGCTGCGTGAGGTGCATGCGCATACCCGCCACACGGCATCGATTTGTACCGGGGCGTTTGTGTTGGCGCAGGCGGGGTTGCTGCGCGGCTGTGCGACCACGCATTGGGAGGATGTCAATGATCTGCGTGTGGCGCAACCGCAGTTGAACGTTTTGGACGATGTGCGCTGGGTACAGGACAGTGCGGATGAGCGGGTATTTAGTTCGGCGGGCATTTCAGCAGGGATGGATTTGTCTTTACATTTGCTCGGTTTGTTGGCTGGAGCGGAGCTGGCACAGAAAACTGCACAGCAGATGGATTATCTGGGTGACTGGCAATCCCATCAAACAATTAAAAGGGATAATCGATGAGCATAGCGCATGTGTTGCAGGCATTGCTGGTGGTGCTGGTTTGGGGGGTGAATTTCGTGGTGATCCGTTGGGGGTTGAACGAAGTGCCGCCATTTTTGCTGGCGGCTACGCGCTTTTCACTGGTGGTGTTCCCCGCAATTTTTTTCATTAAAAGGCCAAACATGCCGTGGCGCTGGTTAATTGCCTATGGTTTGTTCAATAGTTTTGGGCAATTCGCCTTTTTATTTTGGGCGATGAAGGTTGGGATGCCGGCCGGTCTGGCTTCGGTAGTGCATCAGGCGCAGGTGTTTTTCACGCTGATTTTTTCGGTGTTGATTTTGCAACAGCGCACGCAAGTCGCGCAGTGGCTGGGTTTGGCGATTGCGGTATTGGGCTTGTCGCTAATTGCTTATGGTAAAAGCGCTGGTTTGGCGACGAGCATGCAGATGACCACCATTGGTTTGGTGTTGAATTTATTGGGTGCGGCGTCTTGGGCGGTGGGTAACGTGGTGGTCAGTGCCATGCGTCGCGCAGGCATACAAGCGGAACCGTTGGGTTTGGTGATTTGGTCGAGCTTGGTGCCGATTGTGCCATTTTTGCTGATTTCAGCCCTGTTCGAGCGTTCGGTTTATCCGAATTGGCATACACTGAGTTGGCATAGCGGCGTTTCGGCGCTGTATCTGGCGTGGGGTGCGACGGTGTTGGGCTATGGTTTGTGGAGTCGGTTGTTGCATTTGTATGAGCCGAACCAAGTTGCGCCGTTCACGTTGCTGGTGCCGGTGGTGGGGCTGTTGACCGCGTGGTGGGTGTTGGGCGAGCGGCTCAATGTGTGGCAGTATTGGGGCAGTGCGTGTTTATTGCTCGGCTTGGTGGTCAATGTGTTGGGCAAGCGGGTCTGGCCGTATTGGACGCGGGGTAAACTGCCTGCTGGAGCCGCTTGATGAATGTGTATGTGGTGTTGCTACCGAGCGTGTTACTCACCGATTTGGCTGCGCCGCTGGATGCGCTGCGTTATGCGCAGCAGTTCGGGACGGATCTGACGGTACATTTGATTTCACCGTCCCAACAGGTTGAAAGCGTGTTTGGTTTGCAGTTGTCGGGGATGGCGGATTTGCCGGAGCGATTACAAGTTGGTGATTTGTTGGTGCTGCCCGGTGCGATGAATGAACAGTTGGCGTATCGCGGTGCTGCGGGTCGGGTATTGATTCAGTGGCTCAGTACGTGTTTTGATCCGCAGGTGCATCAGGCTTTGTGTGTCTGCTCGGGTGTGTTTTTGTTGGCGCAGGCGGGTTTGCTCAATCAGGTGAAATGCACCACGCATCACGAACTGGTCGATGAGTTGCGGCAATGGAGTTCGGGCGCTGAGGTGTTGGAAAATCGGGTGTTTGTCGATGACGGAGCGATTTTGAGCAGTGCGGGGATTACCGCGGGCTTTGATCTGATTTTGTACTGGTTGGCGCAACGTTTCGGCCATGAATTGGCACTGAAGGTGGCGCGGCAGATGAATGTATATTTTCGTCGAATGCCGAACGATGCAGCGCTTTCGCCGTGGTTGATCGCGCGCAATCACATGCAGAGGGCTGTGCATCGGGTGCAGGATGCGATTGCCGCAAATCCTGCGGCGGCACATGATTTAACCTCGTTGGCGCAGATCGCTTATGTCAGTCCGCGTCATTTGACGCGGATTTTCAAGCAAGCGACGGGCATGACGGTGCATGATTATCAACTGAACCTCAAACATGCGCTGTTTGAGCAATGGCGCGCGAACGGTTTGAGCCAAGAGAAAGCGGCGCTCGCGGCGGGATTTTCGTCGGTCAACAGTTGGCAGCGTTCGAAACAGGTGCGCGATGCTGTTTAGTACGTTCAGTCAGGCTCAATCGGCAGGTGGCTATTCACATTCACCCAATCCACGTGGCTGTCGTAATACACATGCGACTCCGGCACGCGATCAAGCGCGGTGGTAAAGAGTGCGCGGGCGATGTGTAGCTCGCCTTCGTAGCGCTCGGAGCGAAAGAACATCGGGCTGCCGCAATGGCTGCAAAAGCCGCGTTGACTGTTGCCCATCGTTGGATGGTCGAACCAGCGCAAGGCGCGCTGTGCATCGTCAATCTGTACCTGCGTGGTCTCAAATCCGACCCATGTGACAAAGGCCGCCCCATGCGCGCGTTGGCAACGGCCGCAGTGGCAATGAGCCATCCATAGCGAAGGCAGTTGTGCGGTGAAACGCACAGCCCCGCACAAGCAGTGTCCGTGTGCGCTGGTAGGCATGATGTGTCCTGTGATTACACCTGAATCAGGCGAGTGATGTCGTCGAATACTTGCGCGCGGTTGGCTTCATTGAGAATCTCGTGACGCGATTTAGGGTATTCGATTTGCGCGGTGGACAGTCCGAGTTTTTGCAAACGAGGCAGCAGCGCGCGTGGGCCTTTGCCCATTTGCGTGACGGGATCGTCGGACCCCCAGACCATCAGAATGGCAGTATTTTTGTTGATTTTCGCCAATTCTTTGCTGCAAAATACGTAACGCATGAAGTCAAACATTTCGACGTAGTAGCGTGGTGCAATCGGCTGTCCACAGAGTGGGTCGTTCATGTAGCTTGTGATATTGCTTTCATCCAAGCTCAGCCAGTCAAATTCGGTGCGATTCGGTTTGAACTGGTTGTTGAATTGTTTGAACGAGTACATGAATATGGATTGCTTGTTCGGGCGCAGTCGGTTTTCCAGCTTGGCCAGTTGATAGCCTGTGCACAGTAGCCATGCAGGGTTCGTTGGGATTGCCGAGAGTATGATTTGGCGCAGATCGCTGTGTGTCTGTGCGTAACGCAGTGCGATGGTTGAACCCATGCTGTGACCAAATAGGATGTTGGGTAGATTATTATTGAACGAGGCGAAAAATTGTTCTATATCTTTGAATATCTGCTGCGCGCCGCCTTCTATCGGGTCGCCAAAATCGCCGAGTTGGCCTGCTTTGAGATGTTGTCCATGGCCGCGCAGATCAAAGGTGATGACATTGCCGCCATGCTGCGCTAAATGCTGCGCAAACGCTTGGTAACGCGCGCCGTGCTCCATCATGCCATGCACCAGCACGATGTTAAATCGTGCGGTGCCTTGGGCGGGAAATAGTTCGTGCGCGATCATTCAGGTTTTGGTACGTCTACTGGCTTCAGGTCTTTGGCTGGAGCCGCGTTCGGTACAGGCGCTTTTGAAGATTTTTCCCAGAATTTCCAGCTACTTGTTTTTTCAGCATCCAGTTTGCCTGTTGAGTTCGGGAAATTGGTACGCAATACTTTGAGCGTATCGTCGCGCATGTCGGTCATTTTCAATGCATCATAAGAGTTGGCAATGATAATGAGTGCTGGCTCTACAGCAGGCGTTCCATCGAAATTTTGCAATACGCTTTGTGCGCGGTTGATTGCCGCCAGATACGCGTCACGGTCGTAGTAGTAGCGCGCCACAGCCAATTCTTGGCGTGCCAAAGTATCGACCAGCTCAATCATGCGTTTGCGTGCATCCGGTGCATAGCGGCTACCGGGGAATTTGGTCACCAAATTTTTAAATGAGTCAAATGCTTCAGCGGCGGCTTTCGGATCACGCGCACCGCTGGTGTCTTTGGTAATCAGCGCTTTCAAAAAGCCGGTGTTTTGGTTGTAATTGATAATCCCTTTGAGGTAATACATGTAATCGAGCTTAGGATGTGAGCCGTTCAAGGTGATGAAACGATCTGCCGCAGCGAGTGCTTTAGGGCGGTTTTCGTCTTTCCAGTATACGTAGGGCAGCTCCAATTGAGCTTGGGTGGCCTGTGCCGAGAATGGATATTGTGCAATCGTGGCTTCTAAGGCTTGCGCAGCACGGGTATAATCACCGGCAATCATTTGGTCGCGCCCCTCGTTATAGAGTCGCTCCACGCTCCAGCCGGCAAATTCGTTTTTCTCTTTGGTGGCGCAGCCGGTCAGTAAACTGAATGCGAGTGCAAACAAGGCCAGCAGGCGTACGAATGAAAACATCGAATTTTTTTGGATAGATACAATCATGACAAAACCTTCTGTAGGTAAACGGATAGATGAACAACAGTATAACGAGTTGAACAACGATTTGGGAGACGATTATAGCGCATGGGATGAAGATGTAGCATTAAATCCAGTGAATTCAATTAATTTGGACCCCATTGAGCTTACCGTTGACGAATCGGCCAGTGGCAAGCGCTTAGATGCCGCATTGGCACTGTTGTTACCCGAGTTCTCCCGCTCTCGCCTGCAAAAATGGCTCAAGGACGGGCTGGTCTCATATAACGGTGCGGTTGAATTGTCCCCGCGGCGGATTGTATACACACATGATGTACTGAATGTGCAACCGCAGCCCTCCGACGAAATGAAAGCCTACACGCCGCAGGATGTGCCGCTGGACGTGCTGTACGAAGACGACGATATTCTGATTATCAACAAACCGGCGGGTCTGGTGGTGCATCCCGGCAGTGGCAATTGGGACAACACCTTGCTCAACGGTCTGCTGTTCGCCTACCCCGAAATTGGTCAAGTGCCGCGTGCGGGCATCGTCCATCGCCTTGACAAAGAAACCTCCGGCCTCATGGTCGTGGCCAAAACCGTACAGGCGCAGACCGATTTGGTGCGCCAACTGCAAGCGCGCACGGTGAAACGCCGCTACCTCGCTATCGTACAGGGCGAATTGGACGCGTTTGGCACGATAGATGCGGGTATCGGGCGCAATCCGCAAGATCGGCTGAAAATGGCGGTGCTGGTCGGTCAAAGCGGCAAACCGGCGCGCACGTATTACCAAAGTCTCGGTTTTTGGCAATATTTGCAAAAGCCCTATTCCATCGTGGTGTGTCAGCTCGAAACGGGGCGCACGCATCAAATTCGCGTCCATATGCAGCACGCGGGCTACCCACTGGTGGGCGATCCGCTGTACGGTGAAAAACGCGGCGCGCGCAGCAGCATACTCAAAGGTGCAGCGGGTGAACTGGATTTCAAGCGCCAAGCATTGCATGCCTATCAGCTTGGCTTGGTGCATCCGCGTACGGGCGAATACATGAGTTGGCAATGCCCGTTGGCCGATGATATGGTGGATCTGCTCGCTGCTATGGGCGTGGCGCATCTGCCATTGCCTGAGCCAGAGATGGAAATGGAGGCTTTGAGCAATGCCTAATTCTTTGATTGCAGTAGCCAATATCATTCAACCCGATTGGGATGCGCCATCGCATGTCCATGCGCTCACGACCACACGTTTGACTGCCATTGATGGGCAAATGGGTCAAAGTCTTGGCGTGTATGGCGATGCGCAAGGGCAACATGGTTTTAATGTGGCGACACACGTCGGTGATGATCCAGCTGCGGTGTCACAGAATCGTCAATTATTGCGATGTATGCTGCCGAGCGAACCGCTGTGGTTGAATCAAACGCACGGCGTTACCATTGCACGCGTTGATGATGCTTGTGCTGAGGCCGACGCGGTGCTGTTGATCGAACCGAATCAGGTCGGTGTGATTATGACGGCCGACTGTTTGCCGGTGTTGTTCACCACGCGCACGGGCGCAATGGTGGCGGGGGCGCATGCCGGATGGCGCAGCTTGGTCAGCGGGATTTTGGAAAAGACCGTGGATGCGATGGTGCAGGCGGGTGCGGTGCGCGAAGAGATTTTGGCGTGGTTAGGCCCTGCGATCGAGCCGCAGCAGTTTGAAGTGGGCGCGGAGGTGCGTGAGCAGTTCATTAGCCAAGGGTTGGCTTTAGGCCTGCGTGCAGACCAAACCGCCGCGTGCTTTGTCGCGCGTGAGAATGATGGAACAGCAGCGCAAAAATACCTCGCCGACATCTATGCGCTGGCGCGACAACGGCTACAATGTGCCGGATTGAGCAGCACTCAGATCAGCGGTGGCGGGCTGTGCACGGTGAACGACGCACAGCGGTTTTATTCCTATCGGCGCGATGGTACGACGGGGCGTATGGCCAGTTTGATTTGGTTTGATTAAGTTGTAGGGGCGCGTGGCATGCGCCCGATTGAAATGATTTGGCATCATCATGATGGGCGCAATCATGCGCTCCTACTGTGATCATTACGCTTCATGGGAAAAGGATTTTATGAAACAACGTTGGCTACTGTACCTACTGATGGCGTGTTTGGGCGTGGCGCATGCGCAGACGTTCATGCTGTGGCCGTCGGGCGGATTGCAGATTTTGATTTTGAGCTTGGCGTGGGCGGTGGTTGCGACGGTGAAACCCGATCAACGCCCCGCGCGGCAGATGTTTGTTTTTGCGTTGGCGTGGATGGTTTCGGGCTTGTATTGGTTACATTTCAGCATGCACGACATCGGTGGTTTGCCAACGGCTTTGTCGGTGTTGGCGATCGTCGGTTTGTCCTGCTATTTGGCGAGTTATTACGCGCTGGCTGCGTGGCTGTGGCGGCGATTTTTTACCCAGCGTCAAGCGTCGGATTATGGGGTGGCTTTGCCGATGCTGTGGCTGGCGGCGGAGCTGGCGCGCGGTTATGTCTTTGGCGGTTTTCCATGGTTGATGACGGGTTATGCGCAGGTGGATAATCTGTTGCTCAAGGGTTTTTTTCCAGTTGTTGGTGCGTATGGTGTCAGTGCGCTGGCGGCACTACTATCGGGCGTTTTGACTTTGCTGTGGGTGAATCTGCGTGCGAAGCAGGGGCAGTTTTCCATGCGTGCGTGGGTGTTCGTCGGTTTGAGCGCTTTGGTCGTTGGTGTATTGGGTTTGATTGCGCAGGGGGTGAATTGGGGCAAACCCATTGGTTCGCCGGTGTCGGTGCGCGTCTTTCAGCCGAATGTGGCGCAGACGATCAAGTTTGATCCTGAAGAAATCGCACGTAGCACGCGCAATACTTTGATAGGGGCGATCAACAGCACGGCGCAGTTAACCGTTTTCCCCGAGACGGTGATGCCGTACCCGTGGGATCAAGCGCCGGAGCAGGGTTTAGTGGCGTTGAGCGATGCGTTGAAAAAGTCCAAGGACAATGGGCAAGGTCGTGCGGTGTTGCTCGGTGGCGTGGGCATTGAAGGTCAGCGCTATTTCAACAGCGGTCTGTGGTTGGATGCGAATCAGGATGTGCTCAATCCGCCGCGCTATGACAAAATTCATCTGCTGCCATTCGGCGAGATGATTCCGTGGGGATTACAGTGGTTTGTCGAGGCCATGAAGATTCCACTGGGCGGCTATGGCTATGGTCAATCGCGCAAACCGTTTGATTTGCACACGGCGAATGGCACGGTCAAGGTGGCAACCAATATTTGCTACGAAAATGTGTTTGGCGAGGAGCTGGCGGCGTTTCATGTGGCTGGTCAAGCACCGAATATCTGGGTGAATCAGACCAATCTCGGTTGGTTTGGCGACGCGCGTACCAGTCCGGCGCATGTGCAGTTTTTGGCGATGTCGCAGGCGCGCGCGATGGAGCTGGCGCGGCCGATGCTCGTCGTGACCAATACCGGTATTTCCGCCCACATCACGCCGGATGGCGTGGTTGCTGCTGATTTACCCGCGCAAAAAGAAGCGGTGGGCAACTGGTCGGTGCAGCCGCATGATGGGCAAACACCGTTCGTCGCGTGGCGCAATGTGCCGTTGTTTGTGTTGCTGATTGTGTTCGGTGCTTGGTTATATTGGGATAAATTGCGCCAGCGTCGGCACGAAGCGAATTTTCGTTTGAAATAATATGAATACAGAATTAGCGTCCATCAGCGACGCGCTTCCTAAAAAAGGACCTGTGCGTCAATGGGCGCTCGGCTTGCTGGTTCTCAGTATTATTATTTGGCTGAGTACCTTGTATCTGCAACGGTTGCATCCTGATTGGGCGTGGTTGGGCTATGTCAAAGCCCTCGCCGAGGCGGCGTGTATCGGCGGCATGGCCGATTGGTTCGCCGTGGTGGCGTTGTTCCGTCACCCGATGGGTGTGCCCCTGCCGCACACTGCGATTTTACCGGCCAAACAGGCGCAGCTCGCGCGTGGCGTAGCGGATTTCATCGGCACGCATTTCCTGGAGCCGCAGATGATGGCTGAGCAGGCGCTGAAATTACAAATTGGTCAGCGCGTTGCGGACTACACGCAAAAAAATCTCACCGTGGATGCGATTGCCGATCGGCTGCCTACAATACTCAGTGCGATTGTCGCTAAATTACCCGAAACCGCGCCGGATGCGTGGCTGCAAGCGGGGCAAAAATCCCTGACTGAATACGCCACAGGTGATCGGCTTGGGCGCGGCGCGGCGAAAATCGTGGGTTGGGCGCAATCTGAGCACGCCGATCAGTGGTTGATCAATCGGTTTGCGCAAGCGACCTTACAATTTTGCACCGCGGACGATGCAGTCGAACGCATCCGCCCATGGTTGCAACAAATGGCCAAACAAGCTGCCGCTGAAAACGCGACTTGGTGGGACAAACTCAAAACCCAAGTCACCGGTCAGGCGATGGAGCTGGTGGATGACTGGCTGATCGAAAAAATCCTCAATGCCGGTGCGACGCTGGCGCAAAAAGTGCTGGATGAGCCGGATCATCCGATTCATCTATGGTTCGCTTCGCAATGCCTGAACTGGCAATATCAACTAAACGAAAATACCACCGTTCATGACTGGCTGCACAGCCATGCGCAAAACGGGCTGAATAACACCATGTTCAGCGAATGGCTAGGGCGCATGTGGACTCGTGTACATGCGTGGCTCACCGATATGAGCGCGGGACGCACGTCGCTGATTGATTACCTCGCGCAGACTTTATATGATGCGCTTACACACCAACTGGCGCAGCCTGAACGCCAAACTCAACTATCCCAAGCCGCAGCCAATATCAGTGCGCGCGTACTCGATAGCCAGCAAGGCAATATCCGCAACTGGATGACCGCGCAGCTCAATGCGTGGAGCAAAGAGCGATTAAACGATGCGCTCGAAAACGCGATTGGCAATGATCTGCAATACATCCGCATCAATGGTACCTTGATCGGCGGACTGATCGGCTTGGTTTTATATACGGTGAGTGTTTGGTTGGGGGCGTGATATTTAGCATACGGCGATGCCGGTCAGAAATGATGCATCGTTGTGGTGTCCGCATGCTTCGAGTTCGGCTAACAAGAGGTTAAATATCGGCTTTATGTTGTCTCTGATTGAGTTAGGTTAACATCATTCGATGCGGTTTATTTTGGGTGCTTGGCTTCATGTCGCCGCCAAAAAAGCTGCACGGCAAAATAGCCGATAACGGCGAGTGTTGATCCGATCACTAAAATACCCAATGCCAACGGCGTACCGAATGCAGTGAACCAACGCCCGAAATCATGCCAGAACTGTTCGCTCCCAAATTGGGACATCACCAACTCTGCATGACGCTCCGAACCATGGAGCAAACGAAAACCCAATTCGTATGCAAGCACATAAAGAGGTATTAATGTTAAAGGGTTGGTGTACAAAGTAGAAAACAGTGCGACAGGCAAATTTACACGAATTAAGTAAGCGCACATAAAAGTAAATAAAAACTGTGTTGGCATCGGCATCATGCCGCACAACAAACCTATGGCAACAGCTCGGGCAACCGATTCTCGATCAAAACTCCAAAAGTGAGGGTGGTCAAACCAACGCGCAAAAGGCTTTAACCAGCGTGAGGCAAAAATTTTTCGCGCGAAGGAAGTTTGTTTATCCAGCGATTCATGATCCGTATAGTGAATACCTATATATTAACGCCTGTCACATTATTTTTACATTAGAGATACAGAATGGCATGCGATCAGGATTGTAAACTCTCTGCCATCAATTTCGCTTGCTCGCGTGCCATCGCAGCGTCTTGCGCTTCGACCATCACGCGCACCAACGGTTCGGTACCGGAGGCGCGAATCAGGATGCGGCCGGTGTCGCCCAGCACTTGTTCGGCGTGGGCACGAGCGGCTTGCAGCGGTGGGTGATTTGCCCAGTCAAAGCCTTTGGTGATTTTGACGTTGATCATGGTTTGTGGATACATTTGTACGGGGCTGACCAGTTCGGCGAGGGTTTTGCCACTGCGACGAACGGCGCAGAGGACTTGCAGCGCGCTGACCATGCCGTCGCCGGTGCTGTGTTTGTCCAGACAGAGGATGTGGCCGGAGCTTTCGCCGCCGTAGAGCCAGCCACGCTCTTTGAGTTGTTCGAGGACGTAGCGATCACCGACTTTAGCGCGAGCGAACGGGATGCCGAGTTTTTCAAACGCTTTTTCGAGGCCGAGGTTACTCATCAGCGTACCGACGACACCGGCAACCGGTGTGCTTTGGTGCTGAGTCGCTGCCACAGCGTAGAGCAGTTGGTCGCCGTCGTATTCAAGGCCACGCGCATCCACCATCACCAGTCGATCCGCATCGCCATCCAGTGCAATGCCCAAATCGGCGTGGTGTTCAATTACAGCAGCGCGTAATGCGCGCGGCGCGGTGGCGCCGACTTCTTTGTTGATGTTAAAGCCGTTCGGATGGTTGCCCATCGGGATAACGTCAGCACCGAGCTCGTGCAGCACGTGCTCAGCGATGTGATAGGCCGCACCGTGGGCAGTATCGACAACGATTTTCAAACCACGTAAGTCTAAATCAGATGGGAAGGTCGATTTGCAAAATTCAATGTATCGACCTGGCGCGTCATCCAGACGTTTGGCGCGACCGAGATGTTTGGAGTCCACGCAACCCATCGGTTCATCCAGCAGGGCTTCGATTTCACGTTCTTTGTCATCGGGCAGTTTGTCGCCGTTGGCGGAGAAAAACTTGATGCCGTTGTCATGATAGGGATTGTGTGAAGCGGAGATGACCACGCCCGCTTGCAAGCGCCACGCGCGTGTGAGGTATGCTATCGCTGGTGTCGGCATCGGACCGGTGAGCAGTACATCCACTCCGGCTGCGGTAAATCCGGCTTGTAACGCCGCTTCGAGCATGTAACCTGAAATTCGAGTGTCTTTGCCGATGAGTACGCATGGACGGCTGCTGCTTTTGCCACGGCTGGCTTTGGCTTCTTCGTCGTGCGCTAAAACCAGCCCTGCGGCATAACCCAAGCGCATGACAAAATCAGGGGTGATCGGTGAGGTTCCAACCAGACCGCGTACGCCATCGGTGCCAAAGTATTTGCGCGACATGATGCTTCCTTTTGATTGTTATGAGTTGTTCAATTCGAATATTATTTCACAAGCGGGTACTTTAAGCCAGATGGCGTGCTTGAATTCC
The DNA here is from genome assembly GCA_964481695.1 of uncultured Hydromonas sp. Classification (GTDB taxonomy): domain Bacteria; phylum Pseudomonadota; class Gammaproteobacteria; order Burkholderiales; family Burkholderiaceae; genus CTSOIL-112. The sequence goes on from CAYZVI010000005.1 coordinate 15,577, forward strand.
TACGAGTCAATACGAGTTGGCTTGCTCGAAAAACCGCCAAGTGCGAATCGCATCAACAGTCTGTGCGACGTCATGTACACGCACGATATGTGCACCGTGTTGCAATGCCCATAGCGCTGCGGCGACACTACCAGCCATGCGGTCTTGAATGCCCTCGTGCGCGGTGATGGTGGCAATCATGCGTTTGCGTGATACGCCAATGAGCATTGGGAATTCGGGCGCATCGGTTGGCTGTAACCCATGCAAGTTTTGCATCAGCGTGCGATTGTGCTCCAGTGTTTTTCCAAAACCAAAGCCTGGATCGAGACAGATGCGCTCGCGATTCACCCCCGCGGTTAATAATCGTTGTACTTGTTTATGTAAAAACAGCCCAACTTCGCCAACCACATCCGTGTACTGTGGGTTGTCCTGCATGGTTTGTGGCGTGCCTTGCATATGCATGATACACAGACCGGCTTTGCTGTCGGCAATGGCGTCGATAGCAACGGGGCTATTAAAGCCATTGATATCGTTGATGATGTCCACCCCCATATTGAGCACTTCACGCATCACGTACGGTTTTTGAGTGTCGATGGATAGCGGTACTCCGCAGTCTAATAATGCTTCAATCGCCGGTATGATGCGGCTCAATTCGTCACAGGTGCAGACTTTGGGCGAGTTTGGACGGGTTGATTCGCCACCGATATCAATGATGTCCGCACCGTCGGCAATCATTTGATGCGCTCGATCAATCGCCAACTGAGGATCAAGATACTGTCCGCCATCGGAAAATGAGTCGGGGGTCATATTCAGAATACCCATGACATACGGGCGCGACAGTTCTAAATGGTAACGACCACATTGCCAAATGGGTGCGGAATGTTCTGAATAATTTTTTTTGTCGAGCATGGCGGTTGATGAAAAATTCGTGAATCTAAAAATTATAGTCCGCTTTGGATTTTTATGTTGAGACACTAACGTTTATTGCCCGCGCATAAACAATCCATCTAACTGTCTCATGGATAGCTGTACCCACGTCGGACGGCCATGATTGCATTGATTGGCGCGCTCGGTCGCCTCCATATCACGCAGCAACTGGTTCATCTCCGGCAAAGTCAGTTGACGATTAGCACGCACCGCGCCGTGGCAGGCGAGCGTGCCGAGCAGCTTGTTGCGCCGCTCGGTGAGCACTTGGCTCGCGCCCAGCTCGGCGATGTCGGCCAATACAGCACGCGCGAGTTCGATCGCATCGGCTTGTTTGATGAGTGCAGGGACACTGCGAATGGCGATTTCCTGCGTGCCCAGTTGAGATAGATTCAGCCCGATTTGGCTCAATACATGGGCGCTGTCGGGCTCGGCCAGTGTTGCCATTTCAATGGCACTGGCGGTGAAATGCAGCGGAATCAGTAGATCTTGTTTGGCCAATGCCTGCTCGTCCAGCGCACATTTGAGCCGCTCGTACACGATGCGCTCGTGCGCGGCGTGCATATCGACCAGCACCGCGCCGTGGGCGTTTTGCGCCAGAATGTACACGCCGTGAATCTGCGCCAATGCGAAGCCCAGCGGATGCTGCTCGTCGTGGTGTTGTGTCGGTGTGGGCTTGGTTTCGGATGCTACGAATGCTGGATCAATACTGTTTGGCTCCGCTTTCAGCGGCTCGGACTGACGCAGCAGTTCCAGATAGCTGCGCACATTTTGCGACAATGGCAAATGGGTTTGCGTCGGCGTTGGGAATACATTGGGCGCGGTGCGTGTGAATGCCATTGGATTCGGTTCAATGACCGATTCCATCGCCGTTTGAGTCGGTGTGATGAAATGCGCTTCGCGTTGCGCTGCGGTTTGCGCCAAGGCTTTTTTCAAACTGTGCGAAATGAATTGATGCACAGCGCCGCTGTCGCGAAAGCGAACCTCGGTTTTCGCCGGATGTACATTCACATCCACGCTGTGTGCGGCCACGTCGATGAACAGCACAAACGCCGGATGCCGCTGATGGTACAAAACGTCGGCGTAGGCAGCGCGTATCGCGTGATTGATCACCTTGTCGCGCACAAAACGCTGGTTCACATAGGCGTACTGCGTGTCGGCACGGGCGCGTGCCGCGTCTGCTGGGAAAACCAGTCCAGTGATGTTCAGTTCGCCACTGGATTCCGACAGCCAAATCCGGTTTTCGGGTAACTGGCTGGCCAGTACGTCAGCAATGCGGTTTTGCCAGTCGGTCGCGGGATAATACGCGTTGATTTTGCCTTGATGGCTGAGCTTAAAGGTGCAGTGCGGATTCGCCAGTGCAATGCGGGTGAACACCTCGCTGCAATGGGAATACTCGGTTGCATCGGTTTTGAGAAATTTGCGCCGTGCGGGGGTATTGAAATACAGATTTTCCACCTCAATCCGCGTACCCACGCCGCCCGCGCAGGACGCACTGCGCCACGCACCGCCGTGATTGTCGATGCTACTCGCGTACGTGTCCGCATCAGTGCGTGCGCTTATGCGCATGTTTGACACTGAAGCAATCGAGGCCAACGCCTCACCTCGAAACCCCATCGATTCGATGTGCTCCAGCTCATCCAGTGAGCGGATTTTGCTGGTGGCGTGGCGTGTCACCGCAAGCGGTAGCTGCTCGGCGCGCATACCGCAGCCGTTATCCGCCATTTCGATCAGGGTTTTGCCGCCATCCAGCAGCTTGAGCGTGATTTCGGTTGCACCCGCATCCAAGGCGTTTTCCAGTAACTCCTTGACCACCGACGCAGGTCGCTCCACCACCTCGCCGGCTGCGATTTGGCTGATGAGTTGGTCGGGCAGTTGAAGGATGTCGCGCTGCGGAGCGAGGCGGATTTTCATAAATGATGAGCTTGAAATAAGGGGTAAAAACACGTACATTTTAACTGGATTGTTAGAATCACGGGAAATTGACTGAGTTTTAATAGGAAGGATTGAATATGCGGTTGGCTAAAATATTTATGGCATTGACTTTGGGGCTCAGTTTATCGGCGTGGGCAGAGCCACTGGTTGTCAAAATCGGTTCGGCAGCACCTAAAACCGGTGGAATTGCGCATTTAGGGATTGATAATGAAAATGGTGCTCGCTTAGCGGTGCAGGATATCAATGCCAAAGGTGATTTGGTCATTAATGGGCAAAAAGTGATTTTGCAGTTGGTCTGTGAGGATGATCAGGGTGATCCGAAAATGGGGCCTGTGGTGGCGCAAAAACTGGTAGATGAAGGTGTGGTGGCGGTGGTTGGACACTTAAACTCGGGCGTTTCTATTCCTGCAAATGAGGTTTATGCTTATGCAGGTATGATTCAAGTTTCTCCATCATCCTCGAATCCAGTTTATACCACAAAGAATAATTTAACTCCAAAGGGGCATGTTAGTGGCTATAGGCTTGTTGCTCATGATGGTTTGAATTCTCAAGCATTAGCAAATTTTATTCTTAAAAATAAAAAATTCGAAATATTATCTTGTTGCATGATGCGACCCCATACGGTAAAACAGGTGCTAAAGATTTAAATCATTATTTTGAGGGTACGAGGGTTAAGGTGTTAGCTCATCAGTCAGCGACAGATAAGGTCAATGACTTTGTTTCAATTTTGAGAAAGACCCCTTATCGGCAAGCTGACGCGATTTTTTGGGGAGGAATGGATGATAAGGTAGTAGGTTTAGCCAAAAGCATGAATGCGTTGGGAGTAAATGTTCCTATTTTGGGCTTGGATGCTATATATAAGGACTTTTATTCTATAGAAGATAAAAAACTACTTAATGGTGCTTATGCTGCCTATTCTGGTTTTGGTTTAGGAGCTTTATCAGAGTCAGCACTGGGGTTGAAGGATTTACCAAGAGGACAATGGTTTATTCAGCACTACGAGCGTTTTTTTAACGGCTTGAAAGTGCAGATTTATTCGCCTTATGCTTATGATGCTGTATATGCGATTGTGGAGGCTATGAAAATAGCGAATTCGGTTGATCGAGAGGCTATTGCTGCTTCTATGTCTAAAGTGGATTTTCAAGGAGTAACAGGGCGGGTTCGGTTTGATATAAGAGGTGATGTTGTTAGCGGATTGCTGTCAGTTGTTCAATTACGTAATGAGCAATGGGTTACAGTTGACACTCAAAGACTTAATTCAGACCCCAATCGTGCTTATTCATGGTGAGATCTCGAATAATGAATGCACTGTTATTCTATCTGTCGACAAGAATTGTCATGTTAGGCACAATGGTTTTTTCGGCTTAGTCTTGTATAATGTGCTAGTTTAGAAAACCATCACTCAGCAATAGGATATTGACCATAATGGTGACTCAGGCTTCAAGTGCGCAAGGCAGCACGCAAACCAAGCACGATCCTTTGGCGGCGATTCGCCCCGATATGAATCAGCTCAATGAGGTGATTCGTCAGACGCTGCACTCTGAAGTGCCGCTGGTGAATCAGATTTCGGAGTATTTGATTTCGGCGGGCGGTAAACGCCTACGTCCGGCGATTCATCTGTTGCTCACGCGCGCGTTGCAAAACGCGTGCCCGCAGTCGGCATACACACTGGCGGCGGTGGTGGAGTTTATTCACACCTCAACATTGTTGCACGACGATGTGGTGGATGAGTCGGATCTGCGCCGCGGGCGGCAGACGGCCAATGCGATGTTTGGTAACGCGGCCAGCGTACTGGTCGGTGACTTTTTGTACTCACGCTCATTCCAGATGATGGTCAGCGTACAGAATATGCGCGTGATGGAGATTTTGGCCGATGCGACCAATGTCATTGCTGAGGGCGAGGTGTTGCAGTTACTCAATGTGCATGATCCCGACGTGACCGAGGCACGCTATATGCAGGTGATTCATTATAAGACCGCGCGTTTGTTCGAGGCCTCGACGCAGTTGGCTGCTGTGATGAGCGCTTGTACCCCAGAGCAGGAGCAGGCGTGCGCAGCGTATGGCCGTCATTTGGGTGCGGCGTTCCAGTTGGCTGATGATATTCTCGATTACGCCGGCGATACCGCTGTTTTGGGTAAAAACGTCGGCGATGATCTGCGTGAGGGCAAGCCGACGTTGCCGTTGATCTATGTGTTGGAAAACGGTTCGGATGCGGAAAAAATCATGGTGCGCACCGCGATTGAAAACGGTGGTATCGACCAAACGCACCCGGATTTCACCACGATTTTGAACGCGATCAAGTCCAAAGGTGCGCTCGATTACACGCATCAGAAAGCCGAGGTTGAGGTGGCGGCGGCAAAAGCAGCGCTGGATTTTTTGCCTGAATCTGAGTTCAAACAAACCTTGCTGAATTTGGCGGACTATTCGCTGGCACGTGATGTTTAAGCTGTTGGCTCGTCTTTGTATTCGTAAAGGGACATAACTGTGGATACGTTGCCGCTTTGGGCACAGATCTTAATTTTAGTGGGTTTGCTGGCAATCGCCGGCTTCTTTTCGATTGCCGAAACCTCGATGATGGCGATTAATCGCTTTCGTCTGCGTCATCTGGCCAAACAGGGCAACCGCGCTGCGCTGCGCACGCAAGGACTGCTCGATCAAACCGAGCGCCTGCTCGGCGTGATTTTGATCGGTAACAATGTGGTCAATACCATTTCCGCGATGTTCTCCGGCGCGATTGCCGCGCACTACTGGGGTAATAATCAATACGCGTTGTCGATTGCCGCGGCATTGATCTCGTTTGCCATCATTATTTTCAGTGAGTTGACGCCAAAGGTGATTGGGGCGGCTTATCCTGAAAAAATCGCTTTACCTGCCAGCTTGATTCTCAAACCATTACTGACCATTATTTATCCAGCGGTATGGTTCACCAATTTGTTTGCCAATGGTTTACTGCGCTTGATGCGAATCAATCCGAAACCCGATGAGGAAGCGCTCTCCAGCGAGGAAATCCGTGCGCTGGTGCTGGAGCAAACGCCGCTGATGCCGAAAAAGCATAAAAGCATTCTGGTCAATCTGTTTGACTTGGAAGAGGTGGAGGTCAATGATTTGATGACGCCGCGCTCGAAAATCGAGGCGCTCAATATCAACGATGACATTGACAGCCTGCGCCATCAACTCGTGACTTGCTATCACAACAAACTGCCGGTGTACGACGGCGAGCTGAATAATATTTTGGGCATTTTTCATATTCGCAAGGCGCTGCATCATTTGGAAGACGGCACTTTGACCGTCGATGAAATTCGCAACAGCTTGAGTAAACCGTACTTCATTCCGTCCGAGACCGCAATTTTTGAGCAGCTTCAGCATTTTCAAGAGGATAAACAGCGCCTCGGCGTGGTTGTGGACGAGTACAGCGAGGTTCTCGGGATTTTGACTATGGAGGACATCGTCGAGGAAATGGTTGGCGAATTTACCTCGGCTGCGCCGGGGATGCAAAATCGTACCGTGTGGGGCAAAGATAACTCGGTGGTTTTGGATGCCAGTACTGCTTTGCGTCAGATTAATCGTCGGTTGAAATTGCATTTTCCTTTGGATGGACCAAAGACGCTTAACGGGTTGATTTTAGAAGAATTGCAGGACATCCCTGAAGCACAGGTTAGTTTGCGTTTCAACGACTGTATTGTGGAAGTTGTGCATGTGGATGAGCAGAGCGTGCGTACTGCGCGGCTGTTCCGTTTGAATCAAAATAAAAACCAATTAAAACATTGATATGCATCGCAAATGGATGTTTAGTCGTTCGTTGTGACTTTGTATAAAAAACCTAAAGTAGGGAATATATCGTGGATTTGATTCGCTCGGTTTCTCTGGTAAGCCATGCTGCAAATGTTAGTGCTTCTGCTGCGCCGGTTTTTGATGCGCAAGATGCACCAGTGGTGCGCTATATTCAAGACTTATTGGCTCGACTGGTGGGTGATCGAGCTTCGGACGTGCATTTTGAACCTTTTGGGGAAGATTTTCGGATTCGCGCTCGGATTGATGGCGTATTGCATGAGGTGGCGCGTCCCGATGTACTACTGCGCGAGCAATTGACGGTGCGTTTGAAGGTGATGGCGCAGTTGGATATTGCCGAGAAACGTTTGCCACAGGATGGGCGGATTAAGCTCAACATCAGCCCGACTCAATCGGTGGACTGTCGCGTGAGTACTTTACCCACGGTATTTGGTGAAAAAGTCGTGGTGCGGTTTTTGAATGCTCAGGATACCGCGCTGGATTTGCACGGCTTGGGTTACGAGCCAGAGCAGTTGCGTATCATTGAGGAAACATTGACTCATCCACACGGTATGGTGCTGATGACTGGGCCGACCGGTAGTGGCAAGACCGTATCGCTATACGCCTGTTTGAATGTGCTTAATCGTGAAGGCGTGAATATTTCCACGGTCGAAGATCCTGTGGAAATTGTCATGCACGGTATCAATCAGGTCAATATTAATGAAAAAGCCGGTGTGCACTTTGCCACCGCCTTGCGCGCGTTTTTGCGCCAAGATCCTGATATTTTGATGGTCGGTGAAATTCGTGATTTGGAAACGGCGGACATCGCGGTCAAAGCCGCGCAGACTGGACACTTGGTTTTTTCAACACTTCATACAAATGATGCGACGATGGCGCTCACGAGATTATTGCAGATGGGCGTTACTGCGTACAATGTCGCGGCCTCGGTCAATCTGATCGTGGCGCAACGCTTGGTGCGTCGTTTGTGCAGTTGTAAGCAGCCTGTTAAATTGGATGAGTATTTGCTGCGAAGTGTGGGTATGGATGCGTCACAAGCACAACAGGCCGATTGGCAAGCCTATGCACCGAATGGATGCGATCAGTGCTATGGTACAGGCTATATTGGGCGAATAGGGATATTTCAGGTGGTACCCGTTTCGCTGGCGATGCAATCGTTGATTGCGCGTAATGCGTCGGCGCAAGAGTTGAGCGAGCAGGCGCAGCACGAAGGATATTTGAACCTGCGCCAAGCGGGTTTACGCAAGGTGATGGCAGGTATTAGCTCACTCGAAGAAGTGATATCGGCCACGTTGTGATTTTAATATGAATGCGCCATTGATCACGCCATCCTCATCTACAAAAAACGCTCGTGCGGTAACAACGGGTGTCAATGTTGTATTGACGCGATATGCGTGGCGTGGACAAAACACTGCCGGACAGGATTTATCCGGTGTGATCTATGGTGCGGATAAAAATGCCGTACGCGAGCAATTACACCAGCGCGGCGTTATTGCCCTGCATATTCGGCAGAATAGAGAACCTTTATTTAGACGGGTTTCTCCGCTCGAAATGACGCGTTTTTTACAAGAGTTAGCAACCTTGTATGATGCGGGGGTTCCGTTGTTACAAATTTTAGATGTACAGCTGCATAGTGAATCGAAACCCTATTTCCGCAATATTTTACAAACCATTCGTCTGGATGTTGAGCGAGGGGAGAATTTGCACACAGCTTTGCGCCATCATCCCAGAATTTTTGATGAGTTGACATGTAATTTAATTGCCAGTGGTGAAGAGTCTGGGCGTTTATCGGAAGTGCTGCATAATATCGTACGCACGCACGAACAGCGTCAGCGCATTCGCTCTCAAATTCAGACGGCTCTTTGGTATCCTGCCTTTGTCTTGGGCGTGGCTTTGATGGTATGGGTGAGCATCTTGGCTTTTATCGTTCCTGTGTTTGAAACGGTTTATCGTAATAGCGGTCGCTCACTGCCGTGGCCAACTCAGTTTTTGATCGAGCTCTCACACAGTATTCGTGACAATGGCTGGATTGCCTTAACACTCGTCGGCGTGTTGGTTTGGTTCCTCTATCGCTGGAGATATTTACCATGGCTGCGAGCTCTGGATGTTTGGCGGATGAAGTTGCCATTAATCGGCCGATTGTTAAAACAAGCTTGGCATGCACAGTTTGCCCGAACTTTAGGATTGTTGTACCAGTCCGGTGTGCCGCTCCATCAAGCTCTGGCAACTTCTGCGCAAACGATTTCCAGTATTAATATGAAGCATGCGGTGACGCAGGTGATTCATGATGTATTGAATGGACACAGCTTGTCATTGGCCATGACGCAGTACGGAATTTTTGAACCAAGTCTGATTCAGCGTGTACAAATTGGTGAAGAATCTGGTGCCCTTTCCAATATGCTGTTTCAATATGCGCAGCACAATGAATTTTTGGTGGAGCAGGGAATTAAAAGATTGTCTTCATTGATTGAGCCAATCATGATTGTGTTGGTCGGCCTTACCGTGGCATTGATGGTCATCGCTTTGTATTTGCCGATTCTGAATATGGGCGGCGTGTAATGCTGAGCTCACATCTGGCGGATGTCATCATTATTGTTTTCGTGATTCTGTGTGCGGCCGCTTTAGGTAGCTTTGCGAATGTTTTGGTGTACCGTTTGCCTTTGCAAATTTTAAAGCCAGATCATCAATCGAACGGTTCGTTTAATATTGCCGTGCCTTCATCTCATTGTCCATCATGTCAAACGCCGCTTAAATGGTGGCACAATATTCCATTACTGAGCTTTATTTTGCTGCGTGGACGTTGTGCATTTTGTCAGGCAGCAATTGGTTGGCGCTATTTTTGGATTGAGCTCGGAACGGTTGCTTTGGCTGTGGCGTGTATTTGGCTTTTCGGTGTCAGTACAATGGCTTTGGCAGCCTTTGCGTTTGTTTACATATTATGGGTTTTGAGCTGGATTGATGCACAGCATAGGTTGTTGCCAGATGTTTTAACTTTGGGATTATTAGTTAGTGGTTTGTTGCTTAAAGTATGGTTTACACCATGGGCTTTGCTGGATGCGGTATTCGGCGCAGCGCTGGGATATGCGTTGTTGTGGCTACCGTATATGTTCTATTTAAAATGGCGTGGTGTGGTTGGTTTAGGCTTGGGTGACTGTAAATTGCTTGCGGCAGTTGGCGCTTGGCTCGGCTGGGCGTTTATCCCTATGGTGGCTTTGGTGGCAAGCGTATTGGGCCTATCTTACGGTGTATTACTATTTGTTCGGTCTCGATCGGAATCAATGGTGGGTTTTGGGGCGGTACAAATACCGTTTGGCCCGTTTATTGCCATCGCAAGTGTGGTGGTTGCTCTGGGGTCGTCATCTATTATGCGCTTAGTGCCCCATATGTTCGGAAGCTAAAATGAATGGTGTTTTGCAAATTCTTCGTACGCAATTGCGTCGCGTGACTTATGGTGAGTTACCACCTCATGTACTGAATGTGGGCTTGACCGGTGGTATTGGTTCGGGTAAATCAACCGTTGCCGGCATATTGCAATCACATGGCGTTCCTGTGATCGACATGGATCGTATTTCACATGAACTCACGCAAGCAGGTGGACGTGCGCTTGCGCCAATACAAGCACATTTCGGTTCGCGCACGATAGCAGTAGATGGTGCTCTGAATCGTGCGTTTATACGAGACCGGGTGTTTGCCGATCCTTCTGAACGTGTGGCGTTAGAGAATATTTTGCATCCGATGATCGCTCAAGAAGTCATTACTCGGGCGCATACTTTAGCGCATCTGGGACATTTAGTTGTGGTGTACGATATTCCGTTATTGGTGGAGAGCGAAACATGGCAAAAGCGATTGGATTGGATTGTGGTGGTTGACTGTGATCCAGATGTGCAGATTCAGCGAGTGCTGAACCGGAATCCAAACTTAGAATTAAAAACGGTTCAATCTATCATCGCAGCGCAAGCCAGCTCTGATCAGCGGCGACAAATTGCGAATGCGCTGATTGATAATCGCCAAAATTTATCCAATCGCTTGAATCTGGTTCGTCAAGTGGCTATACTGACCAACTATATGAGCGTACTGAGTACGCAAAAACAATATAATTAAAAGCTGCAAAGGCAGGCATGGGCTCATTTGTAACAACGTCAGATAGTAAAATCACCTTTGAGTTTCCGCTTAATGAGCGGTTCAGGACGTTTTTACGCATTGAAAACATGTTGCATACTTGGCAGCATTACCTCAAGTCGATAAGCAAAGAAGATCATCATACGGCAATTTTAATTTTGCTGGATATTTATGACTTTTCATTCCGCAATGATGTTAAAGGTGATTTGCTATCCGAATTGGCACGCTATAAATTGGCCTTAAGTCAATATTTTAGTTCTCCTGATGTTTCTGAAGAAAAACTCAACCAAACCATTTTACGCTTGGCAGATGCCTATAAGCAGATCGAACAGTCCCCTAAATTTGGTGGTAATTTGGCTGATAATGAATGGTTAATCAATATTAAAAGTCGTTTGGCTGTATCGAATAGTGTTTGCTCGTTTGACATGGGGTTCTATTATCAATGGCTGCATGGTTCGGAACAGCGTCGTCTAAATGATTTGCAAGAATGGGTTCAGCCATTTGCTCCGATGTTCGATGCAGTTAACTTGTTGTTACAACTGTCGCGCAATTTGGCTTTGACCAAAGACTGTGTGACTCAGTCATACGCATATCAGCAGCCTTTATCGGGGCGAAAATTCGATATTATGAGAGTACAGTTCGACAGTACGAGCAATTATCTGCCTGATTTTAGCGCTAATAAGCACGTTATCTGGTTACGCTTTGCAGCTCCGGTTGTGGGCGCACGCTCAACACTAAGAGGTGTGTCACATATTCCGCAAGAAGAAGTGTTATTCCATTTAGGCTTGTGCGGGGTACCACCAACAACGGTGGTTACGCAGCGTGAAGCGGTTCATCCATTTTATAGTGCGCTATGAGTGTGATGGTTAAGTGTCCGACCTGCCGTCGGGAAATTGCGTATGATTCAAAATCCTCATTTCGGCCTTTTTGCTCGCAGCGTTGTCGTTTGATTGATCTGGGTGCGTGGTCGCAGGAAAGCTTTCGTATACCAGTGGTGGAGTCGGAAGATGAGATCAAAGATTTGCTACCCACTCAAGAGTGATGGGTTACAGTGCTTTTCTATCTAAAATCGATATATTGAAACACAAAAAACCGTCCAGATTCGGACGGTTTTTTGTTGAGCCAATGTTTGATTATTGCTTACCGTCTGCAGTGCGTACGGCTTCTTTTACGTCAGCGGCTGCTTTGTCTACGGTGGTTTTAGCTGCATCAGCTGCATTTTTAGTCGCATCGGCGGCTGCGCCGGTTGCTGTTTTTGCAGCGTCCGCCGCGCCTGCAGCAGCGTTTTTAGCGGCGTCAGTCGCTGTACCTGCGGCTGCCTTTGTCGCATCAGCTGCAGCACCTGCGGCAGCTTTGGTTGCATCGGCAGCGTTACCCGCTGCAGCTTTAGTTGCGTCTACAGCTGACTCAGCCTTTTGATTGGCGTTACCACAGGCAGCCAAAATACCAGCTGAGAGCAATACAGCGATCAATGAGAATTTTTTCATATCCAACTCCTTTGGTGAAAATGCTACCGTCCCAAATCGATGATGGTGACGGTCATTGGGTTTATTACTAAAAAAGTAAAGTCATAAAACAAACGTGATTGATTATAAATAAAAAACGCGTCACAAGTGTGGATGTGGGCATTTTTTAAGCTTGGGCTCAAATGATGCCGATAATTGTCGCGTATTTGCCTCAATTGCGGCTTATTTCGTCACTAAGAACCAACCTTGCTCATACCAGTCGTGCCAAACCGACCACAATTCGGATTTCGGATCGATCTGTGCGATGGCGTCGACGGACAGTGCGCGCTGATCGGCCAACTGCTGCAAAACGCGGGCGTCGGCGCCATCGGCGACGAAATGTTCGCCATTGATAAATACCCACGGTTCACGGTAGAGCATTTTGGTGGCAAAGGCCAATTGCAGCCCGTGTTTTTTGATGCGGTTTTTGAACTGAGCCGGCGTGCAGCTCGCGGGCAGATCAAAAAAGACGCTGGGCTTGGGTTCGGACAGATAGCAGCCCAGACTTTCGGTTACCCAGTCTTTGTCCCAGCGCATTTCTTGCAGGCGCTTGCTGATGTCGTTGATCATCTCGGTCGGGATTTGCGCCGGTGTGGTTTGGTATTTCAGTTTCGGATCGGCGTAGTGGCCGGATAACTCTAAATTATCCTCAATGAATTGCAGCAGCGCGACACCTAGCTCCTGATAGCTCGGCGTGCGAAATCCGATTGAGTAGGTCATGCAGTCGCCCACGGCAATACCATCGTGTGCGTATTGCGGCGGCAGATACAGCATATCGCCCGGCTCCAGCACCCAGTCCTGCTCCGGCGTGAAATGCTGCAAAATGCGTACCGGCAGATTTGGGCGGATGCTGCGGTCTTTTTCCTGAGAAATGCGCCAGTGGCGTTTGCCATAGCCTTGCAGCAAAAATACGTCGTAGGCATCGTAATGTGGGCCGACACCACCGCCATCGGTGGCAAAGCTGATCATCAAATCGTCCAATCGGACATCGGGAATGAAGCGGAACAGATTGATCAGTGCATGACCGAGCGGATGATGTAAATCGACCCCCTGAATCAGGGCGCTCCAGCGGTTTTGTTTGCGTGACGGGATGGCTTTTTTCTTCAAGGGGCCGTGTTGCAGCGACCAGCCGTTTTGTGCGTCGTCAATCACCAAACGTGATTCGATGGCTTCGTTTTGCAGCGCGGCGATTGTGTCCTCGGGTTGGTAAAACGCTTGAAAGTTTGGGATGGCTTGACGGATCAGCAGCGGCTTTTTATGCCAGTATTCTTTCAGAAAGGTTTGTACCGACATGCCGCCGAGTGGAATCGGCTGACCATTGAGCATTGGCCAGTCTTTGCCGTCGGGCGTGCGTGCGAAATCCCCCAACTGTTGCCAGAGTGGGGCGATGGTTTTTTTGCGAGACATGATGAACCTCGTGGTGATTAAAATCGAAAATAAACGTCAAATGAAGGACTGAAACGGTTGGTCGCTGAGTGTTCGTAACCTTATTTCGGGTGTCGTTGGCGGTGGAGGGCGAATTGCTCGGCAATCGCTTGAATCAATACCGGCGCTAATTCGTCTTTACGCATTTTTTGCAGCGGCTGCACGCCATCCTTGGAGATCAAGCTGGCTTGGTTGTACTCGCTGCCAAAAGTGCTCGGCCCTTCGTTGGCGATGATCAGCGGAATATTCTTTTTCACTCGTTTGGCCTGCGCGTATTCGATCACATTTTCCGACTCTGCGGCAAAACCGACGCAAAATGGCGCATTCGGCAGGGCGGCGATGGTAGCGAGGATGTCGGGTGTTTGCACGAAATTCAAACTCGGCACGTCATCGGCTGAGGCTTTCTTGATTTTGTGTGTAGCGACCTGAGCGGCTTTCCAGTCGGCGACGGCAGCCACGGCGATGAAGATGTCCTGCCCGTGCAAATGTGCTTGGCAGGCGGCGAGCATATCATCGGCTGATTGTACGTCCACGCGGTTCACCCCAAAAGGTGCAGGTAGAGCAGTTTTGCCGGAAATCAGGGTGACTTGCGCGCCGGCGTTCGCAGCAGCTTGCGCCAGCGCGTAACCCATTTTGCCACTGGAATGATTGGTGATGCCGCGCACTGGATCAATCGCCTCGAAGGTCGGACCGGCGGTAATCAAGACGCGTTTACCCGCCAAAGTTTGCTCGGTGAACAGGCGTGGTAGCAGCGATAAAATCTCTGTCGGTTCGATCATGCGGCCATCGCCAATTTCACCACAGGCTTGCTCGCCGTTCGCAGGGCCGAAAACCTGTATGCCGTCAGCACGAATTTGCGCCAAATTACGCTGGGTTGCTGGGTTGTTCCACATTTGCACATTCATCGCCGGGGCTATGGCGAGCGGGCATTTGCCTACGTCGCGTGCCAAAACCAGATTGGTCAGTAAATCGTCGCTGATGCCGTTGGCGATTTTCGCCATGACATTGGCGGTGCAGGGTGCGATCAGCATCGCGTCGGCTTCGCG
>CAYZVI010000006.1:0-27521 GCA_964481695.1 uncultured Hydromonas sp.
TTAAACGACGGCAAACCTGCCGCCAAATGCACCTCGACCGTGACGCGCGGCGCGGACATGCCGAGCAACGCACGCGAATTGATCACCGCTAAACCCACGGAATCACCCTTTGCCTTTCTATATTAATGAGCGACCGCTACACGCAAATCCAGCTTTACTGCGGCATTTTTCGGTAATTGATATACACCGACCGAAGTACGTGTATGCACGCCCGCTTCGCCAAAAATCTCGTTCAACAGATCCGATGCGCCATCGGCTACTTCGCTTTGCTGGGTGAAGTCGGCCGCGCTTTGCACATACACATTCAGTTTTAAAATATTTGCCACCGCATCCAAACCACCTTGTTTTTGCAAATGTCGCGCGAGCAATGCCACCGCACGCATCACGCAGACCTTCGCCGCCGTTTGCGCTTGCGGCAACGTCACTGTATCGCTCACTCGTCCCGTCACCACAACTTCGGAGCCAACACGCGGAATCTGCCCGCTGATTTCAATCACATCACCGTGTTGAATCAACGAAACATAATGCCCGCCAATCACAATTTCGCCGCTGAAATCATAGCCCAACTGTTGCGCCGCCTGCGCCAATCTTTGCTCACGCTCGCTCACCACGCACCTCTAAATATAGTTTATATTTTTTCCACCACGATGCGCGTTTGCCCGCCGTTGCGCAGCGGTTCACACGAAATCAGCTTAAACCCACCACTTTCCAACATAAATACAATGTCTTCGGGATGATAGCGGTTGTGCTCTAAAAAATGCTCAAACGCATCTTCCAGATCCGCGCGCGTGGTGTCATCGCGCCACATTTGTGTGTCGGGATAACGGCGCTGTAAGTAGTCTTGCAACGGTTGTCGCACGACGTCAATCACGCACATGCGTCCGCCGGTTTTCAGCCAGCCATGCACGGCTTTGAACATTTTCACCGGCTGCGTCAGTTCATGCACCAACATATTCGCCATCACCATCGCGACAGAATTCGGCGCGATGTCCGCTCGTGGCTCGTTCAAATCATCCACAATGATGCGTCCGTTACTCGGCAACACCAGCGGATCAGCCAGCATATACGGCGCAATTTCAATCCCTATTACCTGCAACTGTGGATAACGCTGCGCACACACGTCAATAAACTGCCCAATACCCGCACCCAAATCCACAATAACATCACCGGACTGATAATTCACTGCCACGCACTCATCCCAAAAACACCAAAAATCCTCATCATGGCGACGTTCAAAATTTTGCGTGATACGTTCGCGTGCAAATTGCGCATCGCCACCATGGTGTTTCAAAATACTCTCTTGCGTGGCTTGAATTGAAGCGATTTGACTCATGTACATCTCCAGTAAAAATAGCGTTCGGAGAATTATAGCCGAGCCTTTGTATGTAACCGACGTATTTTTTAGTGCAATCGCGTAACAATAAACCCGCTCATTTGAGCGGGTTTATTGTCCTATTCTACAGCTTTATTCCACCGGCAAACCCGTCGCCGGATCGAATTGCCCTTCAAACAACACGGTACTCAAATAGCGCTCGCCCGAATCCGGCAAAATCACCACAATGGTTTTGCCCGCATGCTCCGGCTGCTTGGCCAAACGGACCGCCGCAGCCAATGCCGCACCACAGGAAATACCGGCAATGATGCCCTCTTCTTTGGCCAGACGACGCGCGTAATCAATCGCATCTTCGTTTGAAACCTGCGCAATCTCATCAACCACACTCAAATCCAAAGTATCCGGCACAAAGCCCGCGCCGATGCCTTGAATTTTGTGCGGCCCTGGTTGAATCGGCTCGCCATTGCGCGTTTGCGTCAAAACCGGACTCGCGGTTGGCTCAACTGCCACCGACCACAGCGGCGCTTTGCGTTCGTTTTTGAAATAGCGCGAAATGCCCGTGATCGTACCGCCCGTACCCACGCCTGCCACCAAAATATCGACTTTGCCATCGGTCGCATTCCAAATCTCAGGGCCCGTGGTAGCAACGTGAATCGCCGGATTGGCCGGATTTTTAAACTGTTGCAACAATACATATTTGTCCGGATCGGATGCGGCGATTTCCTCCGCTTTAGCAATCGCACCTTTCATGCCTTTCGCGCCCTCGGTCAACACCAGCTTCGCACCATAGGCAGCGAGCAGTTTGCGACGTTCCACACTCATGGTGTCCGGCATGGTCAAGGTAATCGGAATGCCGCGCGCCGCCGCAGCGAACGCCAAGGCAATACCGGTGTTGCCACTGGTCGGCTCGACCAGCTCTTTACCTGCGGTCAGCACACCGCGCTTTTCCGCATCCCAAATCATCGCCGCACCGATGCGGCACTTGACCGAGTACGCCGGATTGCGACCTTCTATTTTCGCCAGAATCGTAGCAACCGCGCCTTCTTTCTCAGCGATACGATTGATGCGCACCAGCGGTGTGTAGCCAATAGACTCTGTATTGTCTGCAAAAATCTGTGTCATAAATACCTCTTCTTTATTTAACATTCAAACCAGCGTGCACATAGAAACGCCAACATTTTTAACGCATACTTTATATTAAAAATACAGATATAGCAATATTTTCTTAATTCTTATTTGTTATATAAAATAAATTTAAATCGTTTTTACATCTATTTAGATCCACCTGATAGCAGATCCAACACATGTAAAAAAGCACTCTCGCTGTTGCCTACAAACCGCAAAATTATATTTCAACTTTATTTTTTCCAAAAACCCTCTTGCAATTTAATTTCGAGTCGCGCTATAATTTCGTTCTCGCGTAGAGGAGTCGCCAAGTCGGTTAAGGCACTGGATTTTGATTCCAGCATTCGAAGGTTCGAATCCTTCTTCCTCTGCCAAATATCTTAATTGCCCGCAGTTCCGTAATAAAGCCTCGGAGGCGGGCAATTTTTTTGGTACACTTAGTACACACATAAGCCTTGGTGTTTGGTCGAGGCGTTTTTTCACGAAGCCCTCTTTGTGCTGTCGATATAGCGATGCGGAAGTCTTGGTGAAAAAACTCTTCCAAAGAACCTCCATAGGATTTGCATCATGTCCACACACGAACTCATGATTTTCACGGGGAACGCCAACCCCAAGCTGGCTCAAGATGTCGCCGATTATTTACGCGTTCCGTTGGGCAACGCTAAAGTCGGACGATTCTCTGATGGCGAAGTGACTGTTGAAATCAATGAAAATGTACGCGGCCGTGAAGTCTTTATTTTGCAATCGACCTGCGCTCCGACCAATGAGTCGTTAATGGAAGTACTGATCATGGCCGACGCTTTACGTCGCGCATCCGCAGGTCGTATTACCGCTGCTATGCCGTACTATGGCTATGCGCGCCAAGACCGTCGCCCTCGTTCTGCTCGCGTTGCAATTACCGCTAAATTGGTAGCCAATATGTTGGGTGCAGCGGGTGTTGATCGCGTGATGACCATGGACTTGCATGCCGATCAAATTCAAGGCTTTTTTGACGTTCCAGTAGACAATATTTACGGCTCTCCTATTTTATTGAGCGATGTTTTGGCAAAAAGACTGGAAAAACCCATTGTGGTTTCACCTGATATTGGTGGCGTTGCGCGCGCACGTGCGTTTGCAAAGCAGCTCGAATGTGATTTGGCGATTATCGACAAACGTCGCCCGAAAGCAAATGTTTCTGAAGTGATGAACATCATCGGTGAAGTCGAAGGTCGCTCCTGTTTATTGATCGACGACATGGTCGACACCGCAGGCACTATGTGTAAAGCGGCCGAAGTACTTAAAGACCGTGGTGCAACGCATGTATTTGCTTACTGTACTCATCCAGTTCTATCGGGTCTGGCGATTGAACGCGTGAGCAACTCTGTATTAGACGAATTGGTAGTCACAGACACCATTCCTCTGTCAGCCGAAGCCATGGCATGCAGCAAAATTCGCCAGCTTAGCTGTGCAAAATTACTCGGCGAAACGATCATTCGTATCGCCAAAGAAGAATCTGTTAGCTCGTTGTTTGACGAAGTCGTCTAAAAAGAGCTAAAACGTTTTGCGTGGTTGGCGCCGCAAGCGCAAGCCACACAAACCATCTGGTCGCGGATGGAATCTTGATTTGAAATAGGTTCAAATCATTTTTAATTTTTGGAGCATATATGAAAATTACTGCAAATAGCCGTGCATTGCACGGTACGGGTGCGAGCCGCCGTATGCGTCGTGATGGCAAAGTGCCAGGCGTCGTTTATGGTGCATCAGGCGCTGCTTTGTCAATCGAACTGGATCACAACAGCTTGTTCCACGCTTTGCGTAAAGAAGGCGTTCGTTACTCTGTTTTGGATTTGGAATTGGATGGCGCGGTTGAGCAAGTGATCGTGCGTGACGTACAAGTTCACCCATTCAAACCGCAAGTATTGCACATCGACTTGCAACGTGTAAACGCAGACGAAGCCGTAGTTGCTAAAGTACCTCTGAAATTCGTTGGTGGTGAAAACTCACCAGCAGTTAAATTGGCATCACAACGCGTTCGTCCTGCCGTATTCAACCTGCGTGTATCTGCTTTGCCGAAAAACTTGCCAAACGTATTGGTTGTTGACGCATCCAAACTGGAAGCAAGCCAAGCCATCAAAGCAAGCCAATTGGTATTGCCAGAAGGCGTGTCGTTGGTCTTGGGCAAACAAAAAGACATCACTTTGGCTACTGCTGGTAAATAATCATTCAGCAGCCCTTGTGGTATCATGACAACCCACCGTTCGCGGTGGGTTGTTTACTTTCAGAAACTCACTTTTCCATCATGGCAGACACAGCGAAACTCATCGTCGGACTGGGCAACCCCGGCGCAGAATATGAAGACACCCGTCACAATGCAGGCTGGTGGCTTTTGGACGATATTGCGCGTGAATACGGCACAACTTTGACAACACAAAGCAAATTTCATGGCTTTGCCGGCCGGGTACGCATTGCGAATACCGACGTATGGCTGCTCAAGCCCATGACCTATATGAATCGCTCGGGTCAAGCGATTGCCGCATTGGCAAATTTTTACAAAATCCTACCCAAAGACATACTGGTGTTACACGACGAACTGGATATCCCAGTCGGCGCTGTAAAAATGAAAATCGGCGGCTCCACAGGTGGGCACAATGGACTCAAAGACGCACAAGCTAAACTCGGTACGGCCGACTTTTGGCGCCTGCGTATCGGCATTGACCATCCGCGCAACAGCGGCACGCCGCAGCAGCCCGTGGTGGACTATGTACTTAAACCACCCAAACAAGCGGAGCGCGAAGTCATCGACGAAGCGATATTCAAATCACTCAAAGTCATTCCCGACTGGGTGACGGGCGATATGGAAAAAGCATTGCGCGTTCTGCATCAAAAATAATCTCATGCATGTGCAGCCCTCATTAAAAAAACGTACAGTCAATGCTGTACGTTTTTTCGAACCAATCAATGAGAGGGTCAGCGCTTGAGTTGACTCAGCTCTTTACGCCGCACCACAATGGATGACCAGAATGATAAGCCAATTAAAACCAAACCAATCAGACCCGTGACAGCCTCTGGAACCTCATGCAAAGCACTGACCAGCATCAAGCCTGCCAAAGCTAAAATCGCCCAATGCGCGCCATGCTCCAAATAACGATACTCACCCAACGTATCACGCTTCACAAAGAAAATAGTCAGCGAGCGCACCCATTGCGCGCCCACGCCCAAACCCAACATAATCAAGAAAATATCCTTGCTGATGGCAAATGCACCAATCACACCATCAAAACTAAACGACGCATCACGCACCTCCAAAAAAGTAAATGTCGCCACAGCGGCAGAAAAACCTTTCTTAACCATCTGCCCCACATCGCCGACATCCAAAGCATCATCCGTACCCTCATCGCCCAAGGCATCTCCCAAACCACCAACGATGATATAGATCACAACCCCGATCGTCCCGGCAAGCAGCCCCACATAACGATGCGCCTCATCCAGCATAAACACCACCACCAACACCAAAGCCAGCGTCACGCCCGCAGCCAACATCGATAACTTACCCAGAGATGCCAAGCGTCGCTCAAAACCACCCAGCCAATGAATATCACGCTCATGGTCAAACAGCCAAGTCAATGCCACCATCATCAAAAATGCGCCGCCAAACAACATCACCTCAACATGATGCAAATGCAGTTGATGACTATACTCATCCGGATTATTCACCGCCATATCGTACACTGCACTCAAACTCTGGCCTGTGGTCATGGCAACAATCAGTAATGGCAATAGCAAGCGCATGCCCACAACACCAATTAAAAAACCAATCGTCAAAAACGCCATGCGAAAGGCATTCGACTGCTTTTTCAACACCATTGCATTGACAACCGCATTATCAAAAGAAATTGAAACCTCAAACAAACCCAAAATCAACACAGCCATCACCGCAGCCCAAGCATTACCTGATGACGAATGGGTGCCAATCCAATACGCAGCAACCAGCGCAACCACACTAATGAGCCACGCCCCCCAAAACTCGCGCAGCATCACGCCAAAAAAAGAGTTTTTCACAAAAAGCAACCTTAATCAAATATCAACAATAGACTGAATTATATAAGCAAACCCGGTTAGCGGTTTGCCTAAGCACACACACATAAATGACACCCCCTCATATTGAATAAAAAAGCACCCGAAGGTGCTTTTTACCCATCTATGTGCATCAGAGTTACAGCTTCGCTTTAATCAAACGACCCATTTCTGATGGATTGCGCGTCACGGTAATGCCACAGGCTTCCATGATTTCCAATTTTTCCTGCGCCGTACCTTTGCCACCGGAGATGATCGCACCCGCATGCCCCATGCGTTTGCCCGGAGGCGCGGCCACACCAGCGATAAAACCAACCACCGGTTTTTTCATGTGACCCTTGATCCAGTGTGCGGCTTCCTCTTCGTCGCCACCGCCGATTTCACCGATCATCACCACTGCGTCGGTGTCGGGATCATCGTTGAACATTTTCATCACGTCAATGTGTTTCAAACCATTCACCGGGTCACCGCCAATACCTACGGCGGTCGATTGACCGAGTCCAAGTTCGGTCAACTGCGCGACCGCCTCGTAAGTCAACGTACCCGAACGACTGAGCACACCAATACGGCCTTTACGATGAATATGACCCGGCATGATGCCAATTTTGATTTCATCGGGCGTGATCACACCCGGGCAATTCGGCCCGAGTAGCAGGGTTTTGCGATTTTCACGGCGCATGCGATTGCGCACCTCCATCATGTCGCGCACCGGAATGCCCTCGGTGATGCAGACTACCAAATCCAAATCCGCTTCGACTGCTTCCCAAATCGCTCCTGCCGCACCTGCTGGTGGCACGTAGATGACCGACACGGTTGCGCCCGTCTGTGCTTTGGCCTCAGCCACAGTGCCATAGATCGGCACGCCTTCAAAATTCTCACCGGCTTTTTTCGGGTTCACGCCCGCCACGAAGCATTCTTTGCCGTTGGCATATTCGCGACACCAGTGGGTGTGAAACTGACCGGTTTTGCCGGTAATCCCTTGCGTGATGACTTTGGTATTTTTGTTGACTAAGATACTCATGATCGTCCTCTGATTCTGTCTGTGTTATCCGAATACGCTCAATTATTTCGCAGGCGCAAATTCAACGCGGCGGTTGCGCGCGCGACCATCATCGCTCGCGTTATCCGCAATCGGCTTGTCCGCACCGTAGCCTTTGGCAGTCAACGCATCAGCAGCAACACCCTGTTTGACGAGATAAGCGACCACAGCTTTGGCGCGCGCATCAGACAAAACGATATTGGCCACGGCATCACCAGTATTATCGGTGTGACCTGAAATCTCACCTTTGTAAGCCTCTTTTTTCGCCACGACAGCAAACCGGTTTAGTTCTTCAACCGCCGAAACGGGAATCTGCGATGAGCCCGTAGCAAAATTCACTTTGAGTAACTGCGCACCTGCAGAAGCCGAAGCGCCTTTAACAAACAATTTGTCGTCCAAAGTTACATTCGCACCCAAGCTGGCCAATACCGCTTTCGCTTTAGCCAATAACTCGTCTTTAGTCACTTGATCCGCCACTTCGCCGCTCAAGCTCAATTTATTGCCTGCAAATACAATGCTCGCGCCTTTGGATTTGAACAAATCCATCACCGCAGCATCCAAACCTTTGACTACTGGCGGTGCAGGTGGCGAAGGCATTGCTCCAGGAGCTTGTGATCCATGACCTTGAGGAGGCGGCATATCGTGTGGCTTTTTACCACCGCATTGCGTCAAAAGCCAGCCCAGCAATAATGCCAATGGCAATAACCACCAAAAGCGTTTCACCCAACCTGCGCTTTTTTGCGCAGTCTGCGTGCTTGCGCCCAATACTGCAGCCCCCGCCGCAGTGGCCGAAGCGGCAGCACCGCCAACCACTTTATCCGCATCGGAAACTATTCCTTTAACCGCCTCTACTGAGCCCTCAGCGATATCTCCAACAGCACTCGCGGCTTCTCCAGCCAGATCAACCGCGCCGCTTGCCGCATGCTTGACAACATCAACCACCTCTTCAGCCGCATGACCGACTTTATCACCCACCGACGCAACGACGCCTGCCACACCCGCGACTCCAGTAGCACCTGCCGCCCATTTACCCGCATGTCCCAAACCATCGCCACCTGGAATTTCTTTACCGTCAGCCGCAGCCACCACGCGCTCAGCAGCCTGCGCCATGGTGTCAGCCGCAATAATCGGCAAACCCGAGTCCGCAAGAATTTTCTTACCTTGCTCTTCATTCGTGCCCTTCATGCGCACGACCAAAGGCACTTTCAAATGCACTTGTTTGGCCGCTGTAACCACGCCCTCGGCAATCACGTCGCATTTCATAATGCCGCCGAAAATATTCACCAAAATAGCTTTGAGATTCGGATTTTTCAGCATGATTTTGAATGCTTCGGTGACTTTCT
This sequence comes from uncultured Hydromonas sp., assembly GCA_964481695.1. Classification (GTDB taxonomy): domain Bacteria; phylum Pseudomonadota; class Gammaproteobacteria; order Burkholderiales; family Burkholderiaceae; genus CTSOIL-112. The sequence continues at coordinate 8,894 of CAYZVI010000006.1, forward strand.
CCGTAGTAGCACCACCGCCCACATCGAGGAAGTTTGCCGGTTCACTACCGTACAATTTGATGGTATCCATCGTAGCCATCGCCAAGCCCGCACCATTCACCAGACAGCCAATATTGCCATCCAGAGAAATGTAGGACAACCCATGTTTGGAAGCTTCGATTTCCGCTGCATCCTCTTCGTCCAGATCGCGCATTTCGAGAATCTCTGGGTGACGATACAAAGCATTTGAATCAAAATTCATTTTTGCATCTAATGCAACGACTTTGCCATCGCCCGTGGTAATCAATGGATTGATTTCCGCCAAATCGGCGTCGGTATCAATGAATGCTTTATACAGCGATTGCAATACCGCACGCGCACCGCCAACCGATGCCTCTGGTATACCCATTTTGCGTGCCAAATCATCAGCCTGCTCGTCTGTAATACCTGTGGCTGGGTCAACATAGAGTTTGTGAATCAATTCAGGTGTATGTTCGGCAACTTCTTCGATATTCATGCCGCCCTCAGACGAGGCCATCACGCAAACTTTTTGCGACGCTCGATCCACCAGCATACCGAGATAATATTCTTTTTGAATATCAGCGCCCTCTTCGATCAGTAGTCGGCGCACTTTTTGCCCCGACGGACCTGTTTGATGCGTGACCAACTGCATACCAAGAATTTGCTCGGCGTATTGTTTGACTTCATCCATGGATTTAGCCACTTTCACGCCGCCGCCTTTACCTCGGCCACCTGCGTGAATTTGTGCCTTAACCACCCAAACCGAGCCGCCTAAGGCGGTGGCGGCTTTCAACGCGTCTTCGACTGTGAAAGCAGGAATACCACGCGGTACAGGTACACCATATTTTTTGAGAATTTCTTTACCCTGATATTCATGAATCTTCATGACTCAACCCCTTGCGAGTAGTGAATATTATTTATTAGTATCAAACTAATGACTATACAATTGCTCACATACGTCTATATGCGTGTCATATGATAATCACTTTGGCGCATCTTAGCACAGGCATTCTAACTCATTGTATGTAGATTATCGGTTATTTAATGCACGAATCACCGAAGCACATCCGCTATCTTATGCACATCATTGATCGGTATTATTTGTCTCGGCTGGCTTTTGATACCAATTGGGGTAATAAAGCTTAACCGCTTCCCCATCCTCAGCAAGTGCGTGGCATTTATTAATTTGGAAAGGCCTTCCCGCTTGCTCATCACCTACGGCTTTTCGATGGCGGGTATTGAGCTCCACCGCTACTCCTTGAATCACCACAGTAGGTAAACTGTTGGCCAGCTCAGTTAAATGCGTACAGCCTGCAACCCCTTCAAACAATTCTCGAATCGCAGTGCGAAAGCCTTTAACGATATTCAGGCCTATCATTTTGCGATAATCAGGCGCGATGGTTTGGCACTGCGCCAAATACGGCGCACCGAATGTTTGCGCCTGCACATCCACGATATTCAGAGCGTTATCAACCGTCACTCGCAAAATCATGCTGTGCAATGGCTCAGCAGGCGCTCGCAGCGAACTGGCCAAGGTAAATTCGTAGGTTTTACGATCCTGCATTTGCGCCTCAATGTCCCATAAACCATCGGCACGCTCAAACACTTCGTAACAAAAAGTCCGTCGATGCATCAACGTGCGTGCAACAGGCTCGCCCATCGACTCAATTTGTGAACGGGATATATCCGCCGATGCTCGGGTCAATGGCGTACTATCGCCCATCTTATTCTGCTGTTCTATGGATGTACTCATGCCATGCTCCTTTTATTCCTTCTTTTAATCCTTAAATACAAAATTCGTACAGTCGTGCTATTTTAGGCATTTTTTATTAAAACACAATATGCGAGTATAGTCCTGCCCTACGAACGTGCGTTCAGGAAAAGCCTCTATGGCTGTCACATGAATCGGCTACAATAGCACTCTTAACGACACTAAATATGAGTAACCATGCAAGCCGCATTGGACAACAGACACACCATGAGCAACACCACTTCACCATCGAGCGCTCCAACCGCTACAACATTCTCTGATTTCAGCTTGGATGAGCGAATTCTGCGCGCGATTGCCGATGCCGGCTACACCAGCCCAACCCCCATTCAAGCACAAGCCATTCCAGTGGTTCTGTCAGGGCAGGATGTCATGGGCTCAGCACAAACGGGCACTGGCAAAACCGCCAGCTTCGTGCTACCGATTTTGCAAAAAATTCTTCCCTTATCTTCCACCAGCACTTCACCCGCACGCCATCCGGTGCGCGCCTTAGTGCTCTGTCCAACACGAGAATTGGCGGTGCAGGTAGCGGACAACGCTCATACCTACGCCAAACACACCGACATCAGAACCGCAGTGGTATTCGGTGGTGTGGATATTAAAACACAAACACCAGCGGTACGCGCCGGTGTAGAACTATTGATTGCTACGCCTGGCCGCCTGCTCGACCATCTGGAGCAACGCAACGTCAGCCTTGGGCAAGTGCAATACCTCGTACTGGATGAAGCCGATCGCATGCTCGACATGGGTTTTCTACCCGACTTGCAGCGCATCCTCAATTTATTACCCAAACAACGCCAGACATTGCTGTTCTCTGCGACCTTCTCTCCGGAAATTCGCAAGCTGGCCGAGTCGTACCAAAAAAATCCAATGCTGATCCAAACGGCTCAGCGCAACGCGACTGCAACCACCATCACGCAATCCATGTTCCAAGTACGTGATAAAAACCACAAGCGCAGCTCATTGGTACAACTGCTGCGCCAAGAGTCGGTTGAGCAAGCGATGATTTTCGTTAATACCAAAATCGAAGCACGCGACCTTGCTCGTTTTCTACAGCGTGCACATATTCAGGCTCGCGCGTTGCATGGCGACCAAACCCAAACAGAACGTTTGGCCACGCTGGATGAGTTTAAAAAAGGTACGGTTCCCATTCTCGTTGCCACAGACGTCGCCGCTCGCGGCCTCGATATTGCGGATATGCCCTGTGTGGTCAATTTCGACCTGCCGTACAATGCCGAAGACTACGTGCATCGCATTGGGCGCACGGGTCGCGCAGGTGCGACTGGCCGCGCACTGTCGTTGGTTACCGACGATGATGATCGCTTGCTCGCCGCTATCAAAAAACTAACCAAACAAGATTTCGAATTAAAAGCATTGCTCAAACCAGAACGGCAACGCGGTGCTTCAGCAAATACAGACCACACCAACCCTCACGAAGATGGTCCACGCGTGCGCAATATTGAGCGCAGCGCACCGCATCGTCGCAGCGCATTGGATGAAAATGAACTGAACTACTTGCGCCGCCAAATGAGCTTATCGGATGATCCGTTCTTTTCTCAGCCGTATGTGGCCAACAGCACAACCACGGATGAGCAAGGCCAACACAAACCGGATTTAGCGCATACGTCATTAACCAGTCGAATGCCTCTACAAAAAACGAAAAAGCAAGTTGCGGCACTGTTTCAAATCAAAAAAAGGAAATAAAATAACCCATCTGATTCATTCATCTGTAGCAGTAGACATACATCTGCAGCAGAACTTCATGCAAGTGACATACACGCATGCGATGATGAGTCCGTTATCTGAAACCCACACAAGCAAAGGAACGCCATGAGAGACACCAAAATCGTAGCCACCTTAGGTCCAGCATCCTCCTCACCCGAAGTTTTGCGCGACATGATTCACGCAGGCGTGAACGTGGTTCGGATCAACTTTTCCCACGGCTCAGCGCAAGAGCACATTGAACGCGTGCAAAATGTACGCGCCATCGCTGAAGAATTAGGGGTACACATTGGTGTTTTGGCCGATCTGCAAGGGCCGAAAATTCGTATTTCCAAATTTGCTGAGAAAAGCGTCTTTTTAGCCAATGGCAGTACCTTTGTGTTTGATAAGCAAGCGGATATTCTGGGCGATGAAAGTCGTGTCGGCCTCGATTTTCCTGACCTAATCAAAGACATTGAAGCCGGTGACATCCTACTGCTGGACGATGGCAAAATCCGTATGCGCGTGGAAAAAAACACAGGCGAAACCCTCGAATGTTTGGTTGAACAAGGCGGTAAACTGTCCGATCGCAAAGGCATCAACAAACTCGGTGGCGGGTTATCCGCAGCCGCATTGACCGCCAAAGACATGGCTGACATCATCACCGCAGCACAATTTCAAGCCGATTTTCTGGCCGTATCCTTTCCGAAAAGCCGAGCCGACATGTACATGGCACGCGAACTACTGCGCAATGCAGGCGGTGATGCACTATTGATTGCCAAAATCGAACGCGCCGAAGCCATTCCGAACTTGGTTGAGATTCTCGAAGCCTCCGATGGTTTAATGGTTGCACGTGGTGACTTGGCCGTCGAAGTGGGCGACGCCAAAGTACCGGCACTGCAAAAAATGATGATTCGCAAAGCGCGTGAGATGAATAAACTCTCCATCACCGCGACGCAAATGATGGAATCTATGATCACCAGCCACGTGCCAACGCGTGCCGAAGTATCTGATGTGGCCAATGCCGTGTTGGATGGCACCGATGCGGTGATGCTCTCAGCGGAAACGGCATCTGGTGATTATCCGGTGACCACGGTACAAACGATGGCTCAAGTATGCGATGAAGCAGAACTGTCCTCTCACATTGATCTGGATCGTGAATTGCGCGATTACGTATTCACCCGCGTGGATGAAAGCATTGCGATTTCAGCCGTATTCGCTGCACACCATCTGAATGCAAAAGCCATTGCGGTGATGACCGAATCAGGCTCATCGGCATTGTGGATGTCTCGCCACAACATCAATACCCCAATTTACGCCTTCAGTAAAAATATTCGCACCTTGCGCCGTTTAAGCTTGTATCGCGAAGTAACCGTCATGGATTTATTGGACAAAGACATGCAGCCGTACGAAGTGGCTGATCGCGTACAAACCATTTTGAAAGAAAAAGGCATCGTAGGCAAAGGTGATACAGTGGTGATCACTCGCGGTTCCGCTATGGGCAAAACGGGCGGTTCGGACACCATGCAGATTCGTAAAATTTTCTAATTTCGTGGGTTTCTCAAAAAATCAAAAGGCACTCAAATAGAGTGCCTTTTTTCTATCCATAGCCGATTATGCAGAAGTCAAATTCACCGCATGTTCGCGCGTCTCGTGGAACACCAATTCAGGATAGCGCTCCTTCATCATATCCAGATTCACGCGATGGTTCGCCAGATAAGTCAGATTGCCCGCCGCATCCACCGACAGATTATTCATTTGCGCTTTTTCAAATTCAGCCAACTGCACTTTATTGTCTGAGGAGACCCAACGCGCGACATTTGTCGACGGCGTTTCGAATACCACTTCGACACCGTACTCGGTTTGCAAGCGATGCGCCACCACTTCAAACTGTAGCACGCCGACCGCGCCCAACACCATGTCTGAGCCATTCATCGGTTTGAATACCTGCACCGCGCCCTCTTCGCCGAGCTGCTGCAAACCCTTTTGCAACTGTTTGATTTTCAGCGGGTTTTTAATGCGCGCAATGCGGAACAATTCCGGCGCGAAAAAGGGAATACCGGTGAACGCCAGCATTTCGCCTTCGGAGAAGCTGTCACCGATTTGGATATTGCCATGATTCGGAATACCGATGATGTCGCCCGCGTATGCCTCCTCGACAATCTCGCGCGCATGCGACATAAAGGTCACGACCGAGTTCGCCGCTACGTCACGGTTCAGGCGCAGGTGTTTCATTTTCATACCGCGCTCGAATTTACCCGAACACACGCGCAGAAAGGCAATGCGGTCGCGGTGCTTCGGATCCATATTCGCTTGGATTTTGAATACAAACCCGGAGAATTTCGCCTCGGTCGGGTGCACCTCGCGCACGGTCGCATCACGCCCCGCAGGCGCAGGCGCCCAGTCGAGCAAAGCATCGAGAATCTCACGCACACCGAAGTTATTGATCGCCGAGCCAAAGAAGACGGGAGTCAAACGCCCCGCCAAAAATTCGTCCAAATCAAACGGATGCGACGCCCCCTGTACCAGCTCGATGTCCATCCGCAACTGCGCCGCTTCGTCGGCGAACAATTCGTCCAGACGCGGGTTATCAATGCCTTTGATAACCTCCAAATCCAAAACGATTTTTTCCGTACCAGCCTCGAACAGCAGGACTTCATCGCGCAGAAGATGATACACGCCCTTGAAGTTTTTCCCTTTGCCTATCGGCCATGTCACCGGTGCGCAGTTAATATTCAATACACTTTCCACCTCGTCGAGCAAATCCAGCGGATCGCGCACTTCGCGGTCACATTTGTTCATAAACGTGACGATCGGTGTATGCCGCAGGCGACAGACATCCAGCAACTTGATGGTCTGCGCTTCCACACCTTTGGCCGCATCAATCACCATCAGCCCCGAATCCACTGCCGTCAGCACGCGGTAGGTATCCTCCGAGAAGTCCTGGTGCCCCGGCGTGTCGAGCAGATTGACAAAATGATCACGGTACTCAAACTGCATGACCGAGGAAGCGACCGAAATGCCGCGTTGTTTCTCAATCTCCATCCAGTCGGAAGTCGCGAATTTACCGCCCTTTTTGCCTTTGACCGTGCCCGCCTCCATGATCGCACCGGAAAACAGCAGCAGTTTTTCGGTAAGCGTGGTTTTACCCGCATCGGGGTGAGAAATGATGGCAAAGGTACGGCGATGCTCGACCTCATGACGGATTTGATTTAAATCAACAGACATAGCGGATAGAAAATAAGTATTAAACAGACGTGAATGCTCACGCCAACCAACCAAAGTCCGTCATTTTACATGGGTTACCGGACAAAAGCCGACGTTTTGCAGAAAGCTTACCAAGGGTACGCGATATGTCTCGATCAGCTCAACATCCGAATGCCCCGCCAGAGGAATCTCCCACAACTGCACATTCTGACCTGAACTGGTCTGATACAAGATTCGAGCATCCTCTATCGGTACCACCGCATCCATCTGACCGTGTATCAACAATACCGGACAATGCACTCGCGGCAAGGCATGAACCGAAGCAATCTCATCGAAAGGATGGCCGATCACCCACTGAATGTAGCGATTGAACCCGATCGCCAACCATGCAGGAATGTGTTTACTTAGAAAAAATCGCTTCATCAGCCATTCTGGATGCGCAAATGCCGAGACACTGATTAGTGCGTCAATATCGGTACGCCGTGAGGCCTCCAATATTGCCGCACTGGCACCAACAGAGTGTCCCAATAAGGCAATTTTTTGCGCAGACAGCGGATGATACTGTCGCAACCACGCCAGTGCGTGCGAAATATCTTGGGCAAAACGCGGCATGGATGAATGCCCAGCACGCTCACTGTGTCCGTGGTTACGCGCGTCGAATAGCAGCACATTGTAACCCGCCTGAAAAAATACTCGCGCAAACGGCAACATCTGCGCGCGATTCGAACCCCAACCATGCACCACGACAATGGTATGCACCGCATGGGCGTGAGCCAACCACCAAGCCTGCATGCTGACATCATCCACACTGGGAATGACGACGGATTGATAATCGGGAGCAAATTCGACTGGCGTTTCATCGGAGAGGATTTTCGGCGCACGCAGACCGAGGTGCAACCCCATCAAGGCGACCACGGTCAATACCAGCAACAACGCCAAAACACCACCGATACCAACCATTAGGGGAATAACACTCATGACATACGGGATCGGCTGCGGGGCAACACTTACCACCCCAGCTTTTGCGCCAATTGCGCCTCGTTTGCCACATAGTCGACCGATTGCACCACACCGTGATTCAAACGTATGATCGTCGCATGACCGGCTTTACGAGGCAAATTGGCCAACAAAGCGGGCGTGTTGACCAAACCCACTGAAAAATTCAGTTGTCGCATTTTAGGCAAGGCAAAGGTGCGCGTCACCCACCCAGGCATCGCACTGATATCGGCCAGATAGATCACCGAATGTTGCTGCATAAAGCCGCGCCCTTTGCCCGAGAAATAATTACTAACCAAGGTGTTGGCTGCACGTTCAGCACTAAAGACCAAGGTTCGGGTTGATTTATCCAAACTGACCGGTTGTTCAAACTGATCTGGCAACGTAAGCGCAGTGATGCCAGAACCCACTTGCAAACCGCCAGCATGAGCCGACAGCGCCACACCGAGGCACATGATGCACAGCCAAAGCCAACGTTTTAATGATTTCATTCAGACCTTTTAAGCCAGCGGTTTACCAAACAATCTATCGGAAAACTTCACATACCACGCCGCCGCCTGTACCTGCACGATATACGCCAAAGCGATCAACAACGCCGCTTCAGCACCTTTCGCACCAAACACCCCGAGCGCAATCGCCAAGGCAATCGATAAATTCCGCATCACCGTACCATACACCAACGCAATGGCATCACCGCGCGGGAACAGCGCCTTACCAATCAACGTGCTGAGCGTAAAATTAATCGCATAAATCAACAGCAATGGTAATAGATACATCGCCAAAATGCTCGGATGATCAATGATTGCAGGCGCTTTTAACGCCATCGAAACAAACACAATGCCAAGCACACCTAACGTTGATACTGGCGGGAACTTCGGTTTGATTTCTTGGTTATAACGCTGCATGCCGTGGCGCTGAACCAACCATTTTTGGGTCAAATATCCTAAAACCAAGGGCAAAAACACAATCACGGCAATTTGCGTGAATACTTGCAATAACGGCACTTCAACCACCGCACCGAGCAAACCACTCAAATACAAAGGGGTCAACAAGGAGCCGACGATCAAGCCAACCACGGTCATTTTCACTGCTGCTGGCATATTGCCTTTGGCAAAACCTGTCCACGAGATCGTCATGCCGGAGGTTGGCAGTAATGATGTGAGCAACAAGCCCAGCCGCGCCAACGGCTGTTCTTTGAAAAACAACCAACCGATCACAAAACCCAACGCAGGAATCAGCACAAAATTGATCAATAGAGCCGTGAGCTGCAATTTCGCTCCGCCCGCCTTAAACAGCTCCTTGACATTCATGGTGACCATCATCGGATACACCATCAAAAAGGTCAGCGGTAAAATCAACGACTTTAAAAAATCCGCGCGTACCCCATAACCAAAAGCCAATCCGAGCAACATGGCCGCCGGAATGCTCCACGTTAAATTTTTTTGTAGCCAACCCATTAATTGCCACATCGCTCTTACCCCTCGATATCACGCAAACCCAAAGCCCATGCTTGCATCGCATCATTAGCGGGCTTCATCGGCGCATCCATAAAAGTCACCACATATTTATCGGCATACTCACAAATTCCGATCGAACGCGGGCGCACTGCCATCACATGGGCGTTTGGCAAGGCAAACCCAAAGCAAAACACCACATTCATCGCCCCCAAAATGCCTGCTTCAATCTCACCTCCGATTTTTTGGGTGTGCGCCAAATGATCGAACGTGCCGATATAAGCAACCTTTTCATTGGCCTCAATTTTTTCGTGAAAATACGCAACCACCGCTGCCATCGATTGCAGACTGGTTTCAGACTTATTCACCTGAACTTCAGTGATGGGATATTTTTCTTGAAAATGAATCTGTTTCATAAAACAACCTTTCTATAAAAACCGTGCTCACAATTCGCTCATTTCAGAACTGAGCGAATTGTACTATATCCGCCGCGATTACCCTATATTGCGAATGATAAATATGCTTGGAACGTCGTATTTGTGCGCCAACAGCGACAATCGACCCAACACTTCTGCACGCGACATTGGTCCCTGCATCGGTGGTGATGGTGCCCCTTCAACCGCATCTTCTTGATTGCGCATCCACTCGGCCAAGGCGTATATCGAGGGAAGCAATTCCGTTTGAAGTGTCGCATCAAGGTCCAACTCGAGCAAGGATTGCATAAAGCACGCAACCCACTGATCTCGCTCGACCGTACCGATTTTAAACGGAAAATGACGTGATTTTAGTCGCGGGTGACCATGCTGTTCGACATACAAATTGGGTCCACCCATCCAGCCAGACAAAAACATAAACAAGCGCTTTGCCGCCTCCTCCAGCGAGCTGCCATGCACCTCACGCAAGATCTGGTATTTTGGCTCCAGCGTCATCAGGTCATAAAAGCGACGCACCAGTGCTTCGATCACAGGCGCACCACCAATACGTGCGTACATGCTTTCCGGCTCATATTCCATGGGCGAACTCCCTTTGCCTTGATTATCGATAGTCATAGTGGGCGCATCGTTGATACACAACGATCACCCATCCCGCTCATGTATTATTTGCTTGGCTTAATCTGAGACAAGCTCAATAGCTTTTCGAATTGTGCAGAGGTCAGCTCACGACGCCAGTAATCGGTACAATTGGAGCGCAGCATCAGCAGTTGGCTCTCCATTGTGCCGATTTGGCGCGCCAGCTTCATACGTTTGGCCTTAGGTGCACCACTGTTAATCATATCCCGCAGCTCAGTCCGAGCTGCAATGACGCGATCCTCCAGCGCCATGCGTTTCGGTTGAGCCGTTGCAACCCAATCTTGATGCTTTTGGCGCTGCTCCGGCGTCAACTCCAACGCATCAGCATTCTTACCAATCACTCCGGCATAAGCGACAATCGGATCAGACAACTGCGATACGTCACGCGCCCAAGCTGTTGACATTGAAACGGCCAAAGCCACTGCTAACCCTAGTTTTTTCATCTCCAACTCCTATTCTGAGTGAATTGATAAAAGACGCCCCTTACCAGAGACATCTAGCCCATCATGCAACACCACACCAGCAATCATCAACGCTTTTGCTTTTGCTTGTTCTCATGCTCCTGATTTTCAAACCATAAAGCCATCGCAGAGGCAAAAAACACCGCTAAAGCCACACCCAAAATCCATGTAAAATACCACATACCTATTCTCCTCTTTGATGCGATCAGTACAATGACTTATCATTGGCTTTGACGTACTCCACGGTCACTTTGCCCCGCATCACGCGATACGCCCACGAAGTGTAGGTCAAGATAATTGGCACGAAAATAATCGCCACCCAGAGCATGACATTGAGCGTATATTTACTGGAGGCGACATCCCACAGCGTCAAGCTCATGGTAGGGCTTTCTGACGATGGCATGACAAACGGGAACAAGGCCACACCCGCCGTCATAATCGTACCCAGCACCGCCAACGACATCACCACGAAACCGGATAAGGTGTGCTTGGCGCGTTGCAACCACAGCGTGGCCAACACACCGACATAGACCAAAGCGGGAAACACCCACAGCAAAGGCATTGACAGATAATTGGCCAACCAGCCACCCGGAACCATCGCCACCTGCTTCATCAGCGGGTTCATCGCGAGATTGGGATCGCTCATAGCCACAATGCGCATTCCCTCCATTTGCGACACCCACACACCGGCCAAGGTGAATGCCAGCAAATTCACGACACCGGCATACAGATTGATTTTTTTAACCCGCGCTTGAATCACCCCTTCGGTACGATGCACCAGATAAGAACCGCCTTGTAGCATCAACAAAGTCAAACTAACCACCCCCACCAACAAGGCAAACGGATGAAGCAACTGAAAGAAATTACCGCTGAAAAATGCGCGCATGGTGTCATCAATTTTGAACGGCACGCCTAAAAATAAATTACCGAAGGCCACACCGAACAACAAGGCAGGCACAGCGCTACCGATGAAAATCGCCCAGTCCCAGTTGTTGCGCCAGCGATCACTGGCAATTTTTGAACGGTATTCAAAGCCCACCGGACGGAAGAACAAGGCCGCCAACAGCAACAACATCGCCCAGTACAAACCGGAGAAGGCAATCGCATACACAAACGGCCACGCCGCAAAAATCGCGCCACCCGCAGTGATGAACCACACCTGATTGCCGTCCCAATGCGGTGCAATGGTATTGATGACCGCGCGGCGCTCTAAATCGTTTTTTCCGACAAACGGCAACAACGTACCTACACCCATGTCGTGCCCATCCATGATGGCAAAACCAATGAGCAGTACGCCGATCAACAGCCACCAGATTAATTTTAACGTCATGTAATCAAACATCATCCGCTCCTTATTTCACTTGCTCGGTCAAAACGGTCGGCCCCAAGCGGGCGTATTTGATCATCAAATACATTTCCACGATCATCAGACCGGTATAAAACACCACAAAGCCCGCCAATGATGCCCATACCTCACCGGCAGATACCGTCGAAGCAGACAAATGCGTTGGCAAAATCCCGTTCACTGTCCACGGCTGGCGACCATATTCGGCCACAATCCAGCCCAAACTGGTAGCGACCCACGGCGCTGGCAACATCCACAGAGCAAAGCGCAAAAAACCTTTTTTCTCATGAATCACATTGTTTGCCGACGCCCAAAACGCGTACATAAACATTGCAATGAAGGTAAAGCCCAAGGCAACCATGATGCGGAAACTATAGAACAGCGGCGTGACCTTTGGTACGGTGTCGTGCGCCGCTTGGCGTATCATCTCTGGCGTGACCTGATTCAAATCACTGGCATATTTTTTCACCAGCAAACCGTAACCCAAATTATCTTTGTGTTGCAGCATGATGCTTTTCGCCGCCACATTGTTGGGATCTTTTTTATACGCCTCCAGCGCCAACACACCTTTGACACCTGATTCAATGCGTGCCACATTGCGTTCACGAATCTCTTTGATTCCCGGCAGCACCCCATCGGTCGAGCGCGTCGCGATCAAACCCATCGCATACGGAATGTGAATCGCCCAATCATTTTTCTGCTCCGCTTCATTCGGCCAAGCAACCAAATTAAAGCTCGCTGGCGCCGGTTCAGTTTCCCACATCGCTTCCATCGCCGCCAATTTGGCATGTTGAAACTCACCGACCGCATAACCAGACTCATCACCCAGAATCACCACCGAAAATGCCGAGGCCAAACCAAATGCCGAAGCAATCCGAATCGAACGTTTAGCAAACTCGACATGTTTATTTTTGAGTAAATACCACGCCGAAATCGCCAATACGAAGACCGAACCGGTCACATAGCCGGCGGAAACCGTATGCACAAATTTATCCTGCGCGACAGGATTGAACAAAATATCGGCAAAGCTGGTCAACTCCATGCGCATGGTGATGGGGTTAAATTCGGAGCCGACCGGATTTTGCATCCAACCATTGGCAATCAGAATCAACAATGCCGATAAGTTACTGGCTACCGCCAACAGGGCGGTGACCAACAAATGTTTGCCTTTGGACAATCGATCCCAGCCAAAGAAAAACAAACCGATCATGGTCGACTCGAGGAAAAACGCCATCAAGCCCTCAATTGCCAGCGGCGCACCAAAAATATCACCGACATAATGCGAGTAATACGCCCAGTTCGTACCAAACTGGAATTCCAGAGTGATCCCCGTGGTCACACCCAGCGCAAAGTTAATCCCGAACAACTTGCCCCAGAACTTCGTCATATCCTTGTAAATCTGCTTACCCGACATCACATAGGTTAGCTCCATCGCTACCAAAATAAACGATAGCCCCAAAGTCAAAGGCACAAAAATAAAGTGGTACAACGCCGTCACAGCAAACTGTAACCGCGCAGCATCCACCGCACCGGCATCTATCATGGTTTTACTCCTTTACTATCCTGATTCACTGGATTGGATTGATTGAAAATCGGATGAACGCACTTGCTCGAACTGCTGTATAGACAATCTAAATTCTCTTGATTCACCTTCACGCGGTAAGGTTGGATAAATAAAGACCACAAGGCATACAACACCACAACCTTGAGTACAACAATACACAACAAATGCCACCCCAGCTGTCGACCGGAATTGCGCAAACGAAACTGCATGACACCTCCCACAGACCTTCACCCAAATGAAGAATATTTTCCGTCCCAAAGACAACAATTGAGGATTTGAATGCTATCACGAATCAAATGTACATTTAATTCATTATTTTTATTTAGTATATAGTTATTTAATTTATTTATATAAAAACAAGAGGCCAATCTAAAAAATCATTTAAATTCAATCAGTTAAAAATCAAACCTCGCGACCAATTATGAGCTCTTGGATGTCAATACCCTTCGATCTAAATTCACCATAAAAAAACAGGGGCGCTCAACGCCCCTGTTTTCAATACAAAACCCTAGTAAAAAATATTGGTATTATGAGGCCAATCGCATCACACTCAGCAATGGCGAAGGACGTTTCATCCGATTCTGAGCACGACGCAGTGTGCTTGCTCTCATCACATCCGCGTGCTGCGCCAACAAATCAGCCAAACTCACGCCGCTGAGATAGTGCAACATTTGCTCATTCATACGATTCCACAGAAAACGCTCCAGAAAGCCATCGAACCCTGATTCATTCGACCAATCATCTTCGCAGGTATCAACGGCGGCCTGATCAACCACTTGGATGATTTGCGCGATCGAGATGCGTTCAGGCGGTTGCGCCAGCACATAGCCGCCGCCAGGCCCGCGCACGCTGCTGACCAGCCCACAGCGGCGCAATTTGCCAAAAAGCAATTCCAGATAAGATAGGGATAATTTTTGCCTCTCGGCAATCACAGATAGCGTGATCGGCGCAGTTCCTTCATATGCGGCCAACTCGAGCAACGCCATGACGGCATAACGCCCTTTTGTCGTTAATTTCATGCAAACTCCTTTGTTCAACACATCCACACGCACATCATGTCACCACACAGCCATTGCCGCGCCGTGCATATTCAGCGTGCACTATTCAGATCAGATCAAGGAGAAAGCAGGAGGAGCGCGTGGCCGCGCGTGCCACTGTCGAACAAAGGATTGAAAGGCCTGCGTTTGATACACAGGCGCAGAGAAGCGAACTGTCGGCAGTCCGACAAACAGGATGAGCGCAAGGGGCAGCACGGTGGCCAGCGCACTCGCCCAGCAGAATTCACAGCTGCCGAACGGACTGGACAGATTCATGCCTTTCGAGGACAACCCCGATAGTGTCTCCGTCGCCGACGCGCCACTATTGCTCATGACGTTTGAAGTCACGTTCAAACTCGGCAAACGGACATCCGCCGCATCGTCGGCCACCCAAACGGTCTGAATACCCATAGCCGAGCACAGCTGTACAAAACGCCCGCCCGGCGCGAGCTTCGCCAATATTTGATAAATCGGCACCAAAGCCAACGCCAAAAACAGGATCATCAGTCCTGTGGCGATGTGTTGACGGGTGCGTGGGCGAAGGTACATGGCGATAGAAGAAGAACCGATTGAACTATGGATAAATCGTGTTCCATTTTATCATCATTGGCGGCAATACCCAAGTCCAAACCACCTCAAACGCCATGAGCCGATCATTCGAAGCGGTATTGCGCACCCAATGCAGCTAATGGGTGCGCCAATGAATTAATGTGTCGCCGAAGCCACGCGGATTTTATGAGTCAAATCCTTAGGCCGACGCGCCAGCGCCAGACCGATTTGCCGCGCAATCGAGGCATAATGTTGCGCATGAACACCGCTCGGATCGGCCGCGACAGTCGGTTTACCCGCGTCCGCGTGTTCGCGAATCGCCATCGCCAGCGGCAATTGACCGAGCAACGGCACGTGGAAGTCGTTGCACATCGCTTGCGCGCCGCCTGCGCCGAAAATCGCTTCTTCGTGGCCGCAGTTTGAGCAGATGTGCAGCGCCATATTCTCAACAATACCGAGCACCGGAATATTGGTTTTCTCAAACATGACCAAGCCTTTGCGCGCATCCATCAAGGCCAAATCCTGCGGTGTGGTGACAATGACCGCGCCGCTGACCGGAATTTTTTGCGACATCGTGAGCTGAATATCGCCCGTCCCTGGCGGCATGTCGACGACGAGGTAGTCCAAATCGTTCCATGCGGTTTGATTGAACAATTGTTGCAGTGCTTGCGACACCATCGGACCGCGCCACGCCATCGGCGCATCGTTGTCAATCAAAAAGCCAATCGAGTTGGCCTGAATGCCGTAGCGCTCATGCGGAATCATCAGCTCCTGCTCGTTCAGCTCCGGCTTACCCTCCACGCCCAACAGCGTTGGTACGGACGGGCCATAAATGTCGGCATCCAGCAGTCCGACGCGCGCGCCTTCGGCAGCGAGTGCGAGCGCGATATTCACGGCAGTGGTGCTTTTGCCCACGCCACCTTTACCCGACGCAACCGCAATCACGTTTTTCACATTCGCCAGCACGTTAGTGCCCGCTTGCGCCAGATGCGCGTCGATTTTCATGTCCAGCTGGATACTCAGCGGAATGCCGGCGGCTTTTTGCAGCCGATCACGCAAATCGGCGTGCTGGCTCGCGCAGGCAAACGGCAAAACGATTTCCAATTTGGTTAAATTGCGATCCACCGTGAGTTTTTTGATCGCGCGCAGCTCGCCCAGCGTGGTGCTTTCACCTGCCAGCGCAGGGATGTCGTTCAATCGATTCAGTAAATCATCGTGGCTCATATCCGACCCTATGGTAAAATTATGTTCTTTTAAAAGCAGGCAAAATTGTACTCGGTATTACGCATGAACGTGGATACCTAATTTGCCCGCTGCTACTTCATCATTCAAAAATAACGAAACGTCATGACCGCATCACGCCAAATTTTAGTCACTTCCGCCCTACCGTATGCCAACGGCCAGATTCACATCGGCCACCTCGTCGAATACATTCAGACCGACATCTGGGTACGCTTCATGCGTCTACAAGGTCACGAAGTTTACTACGTCGGTGCGGACGACACGCACGGCACGCCAGTGATGCTGCGTGCGGAGAAGGAAGGTTTGACACCGAAGCAATTGATCGACCGCGTTTGGACCGAGCATAAACGGGACTTCGATGCGTTTGGCATTTCGTTTGACAACTATTATTCAACCGACTCCGAGGAAAATGAATACCTCTGTCGGACGATGTACCTGAGCCTGCAAGAACAGGGCCTGATTGAAGCACGCGACATCGAGCAATACTACGACCCGGTGAAAAACATGTTCTTGCCGGATCGCTTTATCAAAGGTGAATGCCCGAAATGCCACGCCAAAGATCAATACGGCGACTCCTGCGAAGTCTGTGGTACCACCTACTCGCCAACCGATTTGCTCAATCCGTATTCCGCCGTGTCAGGCGCAACGCCTGAGCGCCGCACCTCGACGCACTACTTTTTCAAACTGTCCGATCCGCGTTGCGAGCAATTCCTGCGTGGCTGGGTGCAAGGTTTGGCACAGCCCGAGGCGACCAATAAAATGCGCGAATGGCTGGGCGAAGGCGACGAGCACAAACTCTCGGATTGGGACATCTCGCGCGATGCACCGTATTTCGGCTTTGAAATTCCGAACGCGCCGGGCAAATATTTCTACGTCTGGCTGGACGCGCCGGTCGGCTACTACGCCAGCTTCAAAAACCTGTGCACGAAAAAAGGTTTGAATTTCAACGAGTGGACCAAGCCCGATTCAAGCACCGAGCAGTACCACTTCATCGGCAAAGACATTCTGTATTTCCACACGCTGTTCTGGCCGGCGACGCTGAAATTCTCCGGCCACCGCACGCCGACCAATGTGTTTGCGCACGGCTTTTTGACCGTGGACGGTGCGAAAATGAGCAAATCGCGCGGGACGTTTATCACCGCCGACTCCTACATCCAGACCGGCATGAATCCCGAATGGCTGCGCTACTACTTCGCCGCCAAGCTCAATGCCAGCATGGAAGATTTGGATCTGAATCTCGACGATTTCATCGCACGCGTGAACTCCGATCTGGTCGGTAAATACGTCAACATCGCCAGCCGCGCATCGGGCTTTTTGCTCAAGCGTTTCGGTGGCAAAATTGACGATGCCGCCATGAACGACGAGCTGCTGCTGCAATTGCGCAGCGCCAGCGCCTCTATCGCCGAGCTGTACGAAGCGCGCGAATACGGCAAAGCCATGCGCGCCATCATGGAGCTGACCGACGCGGTCAACGTATTCATCGACGCTAACAAACCGTGGGAACTCGCGCGCGTCGAAGGACAAGATGCCGAACTGCACCGCGTATGCAGCATCTGCCTTGAAGCATTCCGCATCCTCAGCGTATACCTCGCACCGGTGTTGCCAAGTGTGGCCGAAAAAGCCTACGCCTTCCTCAACATTCCAGCGCAAATGTGGGCAGATGTGGCAACGCCATTGAGCAGCGCCAATGCGATCAACGCCTACAAACACATGCTCACGCGCGTTGAGCCGACCCACGTTGAAAAACTGCTCGAAGCCAACAAACAATCGTTACAAGCCGCTGGCAGCGCCGTAACGTCCGTTGAGATTGAACCGATCGCCGATACCATTACCATAGACGATTTCGTCAAAGTGGATCTGCGCATCGCCAAAATCCTCGAATGCAAAGCCGTTGAAGGCTCGACCAAACTGCTGCAATTGACCTTGGACGCGGGCGAAGGCAAAACACGCAATGTATTCTCAGGCATCGCCAGCATGTACCAGCCCGAAGAGCTCGTTGGCAAACTCACCGTACTGGTCGCCAACCTCGCGCCGCGCAAAATGAAGTTCGGCATCTCAGAAGGCATGGTCCTCGCCGCTTCGGCCAAAGACGGTTCGGACAACAAAGGGATTTACATTCTCGAGCCGATCCCAGGAGCTGAGCCCGGTATGCGTATTTCATAACAAATTTTATAAAAATAACGCAAAAACACAGAATTACTTGTCACAGAAAAATAATTTTGTGTATAATGCGG
>CAYZVI010000007.1:0-24570 GCA_964481695.1 uncultured Hydromonas sp.
AAGCCGATCACGGCAATGCCCACGCTGCGCGTATCCATCGCGCGCAAAATACCGGCGCGCGACGCGAATAATGGCTTGATGACCGGTGCCGCTTCAAAGTAGTTGGCGTAGTTTTCGACGAAATCCGCCGGACCGCCTTGCTCGACTAACATGCGCGCGAAGTATTCGGCTGCTTTACCACTGTGCAGGGCGTGTTCGAGTTGCGCTTTGGCGTCGCTGTTGTCTTTGGCCAAGCCACCGTTGATCAGCAGTTGTTCGCACAGCGCCATGTTGACGGCGTGCAGACGCGGATTGATCTGCTCGCCGCGCAGATAGCGTACGGCTTCGGCGACTTCGAGCGCGTTCCCCGCGCTCGAGGCGAGTACTTGGTTCATGTCGGTGAGCAGGGCAGTGGTTTGACAGCCCGCGTGGTTGGCCACGTCAACGATAGATTGAGCCAGCGCTACGGAGTCCTCGTAGGTCGGCATGAACGCGCCGTTACCGACTTTGACATCCATGACCAAGCTGTCCAAACCTTCGGCGAGTTTTTTCGACAGAATGGAGGCGGTGATCAGATCAATGGATTCAACGGTCGCGGTGATGTCGCGCGTGGCGTAAATGCGTTTGTCGCATGGCGCGAGGTCGCCTGTTTGTCCGATGATCGCCGCACCCGCAGTTTTTACAATGTGGCGTAATTTATCCGGCGCAAGGAAGGTGTCAAAGCCCGGGATTGCCGAGAGCTTGTCCAGCGTGCCGCCGGTGTGACCCAAGCCACGCCCCGAAATCATCGGCACATACGCACCGCACGCGGCAACCATCGGCGCGAGCATCAGCGACACCACGTCGCCCACGCCGCCGGTGGAGTGCTTGTCCATCACAGGGCCGTTCAGCTGCAAATCCTTCCATTCGAGCACACGACCCGAATCGCGCATGGCGAGGGTGAGGGCGGTGCGTTCTTCGATATTGAGTTTGTTGAAGAAAATCGCCATGCACATCGCAGCGATTTGGCCTTCACTCACGCTGTTATCGGTCACGCCACCGACGTAGGCGCGGATGTCCTCGGCGTTAAGGGTGCCGCCGTCGCGTTTTTTCTTGATGATTTCTTGTGTGAGCATGGTGTTCTCCTCAATAGCTGCTGCTGTTTTCAGACAGATGGGTATCGTTGAATGTCGCCAATAGATTGCTCAATAAACCCGACGCGCCAAAGCGGAAGGTCGCCGGTTTGACCCAATCCGCGCCCATGATCTCGTGTGCTAAATCAAGGTAAAGCATCGCGTCCTGAACCGTACGCACACCACCAGCCGCTTTAAAACCCAACTCACGGCGTCCACTGGTGCTGATGGTTTCGATCATGTAGCGCGCGGCTTCCGGCGTGGCATTGACCTTGACTTTACCGGTCGAGGTTTTCAGAAAATCGCCACCCGCGTCAATCACCAATTCACTGACCGAACGAATCGCACGCTCGCTCACCAGTTCACCCGACTCGATGATGACCTTGAGCACGACATCGCGTGCATGGCAAACCTCGGCACACGCGGCCACCAAATCGCGCCCGACCACCCTATCGCCGTCCAAATACGCGCGATACGGGAACACCACATCAACCTCATGCGCGCCGGCTGCTACGGCAGACTCGGTCTCACGCACAGCCACGCCCACATCAGCGCCCCCTTGCGGGAAATTGGTTACGGTGGCTATACGCACCGGCGAGCCTGCACCCAACGCATCCTGCGCCACGCCAATGAAACGCGGATACACACACACCGCAGCGGTATGACCGAATGGCGTCACAGCGTTGGCACACAGCTGTTGAATTTTCGCATCGGTGTCATTGTCCTCTAAGCTGGTTAAATCCATCAGTGTTAGCGCGCGTTGTGCATAAGCTTTGAGATCCATATATCACTCCTATTCTTTTGATGGTTCAATCAATACGTCCCCGCCTATAAGCTGATGAAAAACGCCGGCTGCTGGTTTTGATTAATATTTTAGCAAGTCCTGCGCTGATTGTTTCTCAATGTTCGGTGTACTTTTTATTAGAGGATTTATGACTCAGCGAGCGAAAGAGAAATCATATTTATTGGATGTAGTTTATGTAAAAACTCAAACATTTTCAATCGATTTTGATATAAAAATAACAATTCATTGCTTTTCACTGAATATATTCGAAGTTTTGGATTTAGTTTGTATTAATTCTGTAATTTTGATAACCTTTTCATCAGCAGAGATTTATTCTAATCATATTCCCTTGTTTTTTATAGAATCGGCTATCATGGAACTCACCCGCCGAGAAGAGCGTCTCGCCAAAATTGCTCAGCTGCTCAAACGAACTGGAAAAATCCATCTAAAGCAGGCCGCGGTACAATTGGATGTTTCGGAAATGACTATTCGCCGTGACATCAACGCCGAACCCTGTGACATTGCGCTGCTTGGCGGCTATCTGGTGGGCAATCAAACCAATAGCGGCGTAGGACATTATTTCGTTTCCGACCAGAAGAATAGATTTGTGACAGAAAAGCAGGCCATCGGCACGCTCGGCGCTCAACTGATCGAACCAGAGGACACGGTGTTTTTTGACTGCGGCACGACCGTACCGTATCTCATAGATGCGATTGATGACGATTTGGTATTCACTGCGATTTGCTATTCACTCAATACTTTTTTAGCACTGCAAGACAAGCCCAAATGCCGCGTGATTCTCTGTGGTGGTGAGTTTAAGGGCGATAATTACACATTCACCAGCATCGGCTCGCGCAATGAGCTGGATGATCTGCGCCCTAACAAAGCATTTTTATCGGCGGCCGGCATCAGTTTGGACTTTGGTGTCACTTGTTACAATTTGGACGAGCTGCCAATGAAACAACGCGCGCTGACCAGCTCACAGCAACGTATTTTGATCGCGGATCACAGCAAATTTGGGCAAACGCGCGCTGCCTATATCGGTGCCCTATCCCAATTTGACACACTCATCACCGATCAAGCACCTAAAGCTGAGTTTATCGAATACTTTCAGAGCAATCGCATCAATCTGATCACGCCTGAAAAAAGCTAATCCATTGATTTAAAATAAAATTGGATCTTAAAAAAACTTTACGTAAGCTTCATGATTGCGTCACGATTTTCACACAATATCACCACGATAATTCTTTAGTATAACTGTCAACAAATGGTGCGACTACGCATTATTGGATGGCGCTGACGGCGTTTTAGCACTCTCGACGAAAGAGTGCTAAAATACCCTCAGACAAACCGATACTTGATGAATAGGTATCGTCGAGTTGGTGGGATACATCAACACGAATGGAGAAAGACACACATGACCACATACGCAATGAGCCCTTATTCAGCCCAATACAACCAGTTGCTCGCAGTGCCGAGCATGGGGGATTTGGACGCATACACACGCGCGGTGAACGCGGTGCCTATGCTCACGCCTGAACAAGAGTACGAGTTTGCGATGTCTTACCGCGCAAACCCGAACAACTTGCAGGCTGCACACGCACTGGTCGTATCACACCTGCGCATGGTCGTATCGATTTCGCGCAATTACATGGGCTACGGCCTGCCGCAAGGCGATTTGATTCAAGAAGGCTCCATCGGCCTGATGAAAGCGGTCAAACGCTTTGATCCGACCCGTGGCGTGCGCTTGGTATCGTTCGCGATCCACTGGATCAAGGCTGAAATACACGAATACATCATTAAAAACTGGCGCATGGTGAAAATCGCCACGACCAAGGCACAGCGCAAACTGTTTTTCAACTTGCGCAGCCTGAAAACGGGTGAGCACATGTCGCAGGAAGAAGTACACAACGTCGCTAAAGTCCTGCGCGTCAAACCCGAAGAAGTGATCGAAATGGATCAGCGTCTGACCGGTCGCGACATTGCGATTGACGGCGGGATGAACGACGACGAAGATGCGGTGGCGATGGCACCAATCGCCTACCTCGCAGATGAAAGCCAAGAGCCAACCCAAGTTTTGGCACGCGCCGAGAGTGATCGCTTACAATCTTCAGGCCTGAGCGCCGCATTGGAGGTTCTGGACGCACGCTCACGCGACATCATCGAGGCGCGTTGGTTGGCTGATGACGAAGGCAAAGGGCAAACGCTGCATGACTTGGCCGACAAATACCAAGTCTCTGCCGAACGCATCCGCCAGATCGAAGCGGCAGCGATGAAAAAAATGCGGGCGCATTTGACAGACCATTAAGCGCAAAGTAAAAACCTACTTTGCGCTTGGTTGAAGTATGAGATTTTGAGCGGGAAACCCGCACAAAATCTATATAAACCCAACGAAAATACATTCCACCATCATTGAATGTACAATGGTTTTTGCAATAAACATCTGAAAAATCAACGATAATACGGCGTGGGCGCAAACCCGCGCCGTTTTAATTGAGGAGTAACATGAACAATCCGTGGAGCAAAACCGCTCAAGACACCGTAGAACAATGGATGAACAACTCGCCGCTGCGCGATTTGAGCCAAAACGCCAAAACATTTCTGATCGGCGCACTGCAAAAAATGGACGTGGTCACGCGCGAAGAATACGATGTGCAAGTCGCACTGTTGGTGCGCACGCGCGAGAAACTTGAAGCGTTGGAAAAGCAAGTATCCGAATTGGAGCGCAGTCTTGCGCAAAAATAAGAAACCACATTCAAGCCAGTGCAGGTAAAACAGAACTATGAGTCCATCCAATCGAACTTTCAGCGGCGATATCAAAGACTATCGTCAACCCATAGTGACCTCATTGGGAATTATTTTGGGGTTTTTACTGAATTTTCTAGCGAGTTGATCCGCTGACAATGATGTCGAAGCCGCAATTCAAACCACCTCGGATTGGATAATCGTCAGTACACTGTTGGTCTCATTATTAGGCATGCTGTGGGTGCTATATCGTTTGCTGAATAACCGATTGACAACCAAAGATACTTCTTCCGAAGAAGCTGCACATTATTATCAAACAACCTTTAAGCTATACATCAGTAGCGTCAGTTTGGCTTTTTTGGGCGTGATTATTTCTTTATTTATCTAAAATGTCGACGCAAATAGCCGCTTTAAATACGTGAGGATCAATGGCACACGTCCGTGTCGCTTTCATCGAGCATAGTATGCAGCAGTGCATCATCAATGTTTTGATTATCCGCCCACAGCACGGTCAGCACCAGCGCCTTGAAATGCTCAACATTGCTCGGTACGGTCGGCAGCATCATGCAACGCTCGATGATGCGCTCGCGCTGTTCACCACTGATAGAGCCACTGTGTACCAAGCTGCTCAAAAAATTCAGATTATCATCACCCAAATGCACACGCTCGGCCGCATGATAAATGCGATGACTGTGTGCGTGCGTCGGATGAACGACTTCTACGCCCAGCGGTTGGCGCAACAGCTCCACCCAAGCAATCGCAGCACGCACTTCGTTTTCCTCAAAGCCTTCGTACGCCAGACGGCGCGCGAGCGTCACCGCATCAGGGCATTGCGTGATGCCTGCGTAGTTTTCGAGTAAATAAAAGAAGATATCGGCCACGTTGAAAATCCTTTAAACCTAACACTTTGGGCAGAGAAGAGGGCGCACACGGCGCATAGATCGGCGTATTTTACCCGAAATCACATCTTCGCGCCGGACAAACGGCTGAACGTGTTAATCCAGTCGTGCGTAGATATGACCGGCGCGTTTTTCCACGCGCCCTTGTAATTCCAAGCCCATCAATTCAGCCAACAACACACCCACGTCCAAATCTGTGCGCACCGCCAGTGTGTCAATGTCGCATGGGTCATGCCCCAGCGCAGCCAAAATCGTCTGCTCGGTGGTGTTTGCCGGCGCGGTCTTTGGAGGAGGTTGATTTTGGATGGTTTGGGACGTCAGCGGTACAAGCGCCTGCAACTCATCCAAAATATCCTGCGCGCATTCGACCAATTTTGCACCCTGTTTGATCAGTGCATGACAGCCTTTGGACAGCGGCGAATGAATCGACCCCGGAATGGCGAACACTTCTCGATTTTGTTCCAACGCTTGCCGCGCGGTAATCAGCGAGCCCGATTGCAACGCCGCCTCCACCACTAGCACGCCCTGCGACAGGCCGGAAATGATGCGATTGCGTCGCGGAAAATGCGTCGGCTGCGCTTTGGCGCCGAGCGGAAATTCGCTCAAAATCAGCCCATGCTCGGCTATTTCATAGGTCAATGCCTGATTGCGTGCTGGATAAATGATGTCGCAGCCCGTACCAATCACCGCGATGGTCGAGCCGGCCACGCTCGGCGCGGCACGATAGGCTTTGAGCGCGCCCTGATGTGCCGCCGCATCAATACCCAGCGCGAGACCGGAGATAATGTGGCAACCGCCATGCGCCAGCTCCTCGGCGAACCATTCGGTGTTTTTAATGCCTTGCGCGGTGGCGTTACGACTGCCGACAATCGCCAATGCACGTGCCTCGCCGAGCAGCTCGATACGCCCTTTGGCATACAACATCGCTGGCGGATCGGCTGTGGTCAGCAGCGTTTGTGGATAATTCGGACAGGCGAGGGTGAGGATGTGGTTGTGCGGTTGTTCGCGCCACGCCAGCGTGCGCTCGATGTGCTGTTGCAATGCTTCGTCTGGCTCAGTCAATAAATTGCGCGCCACACGCTCAGACACTACCCGAATCAGCGTACCGTAACTTTGCGCGAAAATCTGCTCGGGCAGGCCGAAATGCGTCAGCAGCAAACGTGCCGTCACGTCGCCCACGCCCTCGGTCGCAAGCAAACGCAACCATGCGGCAATTTCGGCCTCACTCAGGGAAGAGGGCTGAGTTGCGCTCATGGCATGGATCTTTCCAGCGCATTGGCAGTGCGATCCACGCGCTTCAAATATGCGCCGCGCAGCACCTCGCGCTCGGCGTTTTGAATTTGTACGATGCTGTAGTGCGGCAACACCTGCACCATGCGCACCGCCGCACGTTGACGTGCCACGGGTATACTTGATACCGACTGATTATTTTTCTCATCCAGCGACTCAATCAAAACCCAACGTTGTTGCGGGGTCACGCCCTGTTCTGAACCGCGATCCATAATGGCGATGCTGTTGCGAGCGCCCATCAACGGTGCGCTATGTGCATTCATCAGCCCAACCACGCGCGCCTGAGTCGCCACCGCGTCAGCCGATAAATTCTCACGCAGCGGCGTAGACTGTGGCGCTTCTAACTGCACGCACCGGCGTGGCAAGACCTGAGCACCACGACTCACCTCCTCAGTCACGCGCTCCAATCGCAACGGCACTATAAACTCACGTGTAGCACCAGCTAATGCCGTCCGATCGACCCAAATACGTTCATCCCAGCGAGCTTCGGCAATCAGACGCACAAACCGCCCAAGCGGTTGGCCACTCATATCAAGTATCGGCTCCCCCGCACGCACCACAAGGTAGGACTCGCGCTGCGCCCAGCGCATATCGATCGGTGCATTGGCATTTGCTCCCGCTTGCCAACGCAGCAGCACGCTGTCATTGTTCGCACCCAAAAACCGTTCCGAATCAGCCGGCACCAGCGGCAAAGTCATTGGCAAAGCCGAATGCGCCGCAGCCGTTGGCTCAAACCACCAGGAGCCATACATATGATCCGACTGCGCTTGCACCAAGCTCGGTTGCAAGGCAAATGCCTCGGTGCAGCTCAAATCGTCGCTTTGTGCGGCAGCACTTACGCGCACACAACTCAACGCAAGCGCGGCCAAGCCAACGAAAACCCGCTGCAAGACGCCTGCGTGAACGAAACCTGCTGTGTTAAAATAAGGGCGTAATTTCATGGTGAGCAATCCAAATAATGGCGCGCCAATAATTCAAAATGATTCGACGCGCCCAATCTGCGCGTCATTTTACAAGAGATGGTAAAAAATTATGGCGGTATTGTCCATTCTAAAATTTCCCGATCCGCGTTTGCACAAAACCGCACAGCCGGTGGAGACATTCGACGAAGCGTTGCAAAACACGGTTAACGACATGTTCGAGACCATGTACGAAGCCAAAGGCGTGGGCTTGGCCGCCACGCAAGTCGACATTCATCGCCGCATCGTCGTGGTAGACACCTCGGAAGAGCGCAATCAGCCGCAGGTATTCATCAATCCCGAAATCATCGCGCAAAGCGCCGAGCAAAAAGAATGGGAAGAAGGCTGCCTGTCCGTACCCGAAATTTACGAAACCGTCACGCGCCCTGACCGCGTGCGCGTGCGCGCGCAGGATGCGAAAGGCGCGTTTTTTGAAATCGACTGCGACGAGCTGCTCGCGGTGTGCATTCAGCATGAAATCGACCATTTGAACGGCAAAGTATTCGTGCAGTACCTATCTAATTTGAAACTAAACCGCATCAAAAACAAAATCAAAAAGCAACAACGCGACACCTAAGGACGCAACCCGCATGAACGTCATTTTCGCCGGCACACCGGCCTTCGCCGCGCAAGCGCTTTCTGCCATTATCGAAGCAGGATTTAACATCCCGCTGGTATTGACCCAACCTGATCGTCCCAGCGGACGCGGCATGAAACTCACGCCCAGCGCGGTCAAGCAAGTAGCACTGCAACACAATATCCTCGTCGCACAGCCGGTTTCCCTGCGTCTGAACGGCAAATACCCTGAGGATGCACAAGTCGCACGAGAGCAAATCATCGCGGCGCAAGCCGACATCATGGTGGTCGCCGCCTACGGCCTGATTTTGCCACAGGACGTACTGGATTTACCGAAACATGGCTGCATCAACATTCACGCCTCGCTGCTGCCGCGCTGGCGCGGTGCCGCACCGATTCACCGCGCGATTGAAGCAGGCGACGCCGAGACCGGCATCACTCTGATGCAAATGGATGCGGGTTTGGATACCGGCGACATGTTGT
Source organism: uncultured Hydromonas sp. (assembly GCA_964481695.1). Classification (GTDB taxonomy): domain Bacteria; phylum Pseudomonadota; class Gammaproteobacteria; order Burkholderiales; family Burkholderiaceae; genus CTSOIL-112. The sequence continues at coordinate 8,828 of CAYZVI010000007.1, forward strand.
CTATGGAGCGCATCGCCATCACCGAGGAACACAGCACCGCCACGCTGCATGATGAATTGGCCGAAATGGGCGCGCGCATGGTGGTGCAGTATTTGCAACAACTGCGCGATGGCAACGCCCCAAGCGCTACACCGCAACCCGCCGAAGGCGTAAGCTACGCCGAGAAAATCGAAAAGGCCGAAGCAAAAATCGACTGGACGCAATCGGCGGAGACACTGGCACGCAAAATCCGTGCACTCGATCCCGCGCCCGGCTGTGTGTGCGAACACGCCGGACAATCGTTGAAAATTTGGTCGGCGCATGCAGAGATCGCCGCGGCCAATCCACAAGCCGCCGGAACGGTTTTACACATGGATAAAAACGGCGTGCGCGTGGCCTGTGGTGGCGGCTCGGTGCTGTGCATCAGCCAGATGCAAAAAGCTGGTGGCAAACGTGGTACAGCGCATCAGGTCGCCGACGCTTTGGGATTGAAGGCCGGTGTGATATTGTCCTAAAAGTCTTTATATCAAAAACTAAAAAGCGAGGATGATTCCTCGCTTTTCTCGTCTGTCATACACGGAAGTGGATTACGGGTGTTTCGCCGCAAACGCTCGGCACGCATCGCCATACATTTGGAAAATTTTGATCCACAGTGGATTTTCATGGGTTTTCCACTCGGGATGCCATTGCAAACTCAGGGTGAAATGCGGCACATCCGAGCAATACATCGCCTCCACCAGACCATCAGGCGCGTGCGCCAGCGGCGTTAACCCTTTGCCCAGCGTTTTAATCCCTTGCCCATGCAATGAGTTCACCATAAATTCAGTTTGCCCCATGCCCTTGGCAAACCAAGTGTCCGGTACCAATGTGACCGGATGGTGTGGGCCATACATTTCATCCAGTGGGATATCACTGCCCTTTTCGCGATGATCCATTTTTCCTTCGACTTCATATACTTTTTGGTACAGATTGCCGCCGCGAGAAATATTCAATTCCTGATGGCCGCGACAAATGCCCAAAAATGGCAAACCGCGCTCCATCGCTTTTGGAATTAAAGCGGCATTGAACAAATCACGCTGCGGATCCTGAGTAATATCAGGCGTTTGGTTCTCTTCACCGTACAAAGAAGGAATGACATTGGTCGAGGCACCAGACAGGTACACGCCATCAACCATATCCAAATACCGATCCAAATCATCGGTGCCATAACACGTCGGCACAAACAACGGCACACAATCCGCAAACCGCACAATCGGATCGGAATATTTTTGCCCCAAAACCTGATACTGTAAACCCGCAAGATTGCGGTCGCCCAGCGTAATTAAAACGACGGGCTTTTTAGCTTTTGTCTCTGAATTATTCATTATTAACCTGTTATTATATCAACGGGACTATTTAACTAAAATGCTCCGCGAGTTCACAGCACCACTTGAGCTATCACGGGGCATACACTCAATGTGCAACCCTGAAGCAAAAAACCATTTGACATTCATGGGTTTAACTCATCATGAATAATCCTCGCGCACAATGCTACTGAATCTCTGCGATTGTAGTTGTGGACAAATTGTGGCTTTCAGCCAACCAAAATGTAGGTTTTTATGGAATCCTAAACCCAAAAACATTCATAAACCATTTATTTTTTAAGGTTTTGGGCTTACAATAGACACGTTTCAGTCTTCATTGCTGCGCTCTCGCCCATGCAAAGGCTATCGGGAAAACCCATCAATTACCGCAATACTGCATTACTGTAATAGGACTTCAAAATGAATCAATCACAAAATACAACCCAAATCGTTGATGATCAAGAGCACCTTTCGGCCAATGCCGCGGTGATTATTAGCTTGATCTGCTTAGCCGCTGTCACGGCAGTGGTTGCTTTGTTGTATTTCTTGGCTCAAGTAGTTAAAAGCGGTAGTGAAGTATCTGCTAACGCAGCCAGCAACGAGCAGCAAATCGTTGAACGTCTACGCCCAGTAGCCGGCTTCGAAATGGGTGCTTCATCTAAAGGCCCTAAAACAGGTGAAGAAGTATTCAACAGCTTGTGTACTGCGTGTCACACCTCTGGTGCAGCAGGCGCACCTAAAATTGGTGACGCTGGCGCATGGGGCGCACGTATTGCTCAAGGTCAAGCAACTTTGTTTAAACACGCATTGGAAGGCTTTATAGGTAAATCGGGTAACATGCCTGCCAAAGGTGGTAACCCAGCTCTGAGCGACTTGGAAGTTGAACGTGCTGTTGTATACATGGCCAACAAGAGCGGTGGTTCTTTGACCGAGCCCGCAGCCCCAGCCGCTGATGGTGCAGCCGCACCTGCTGATGGCAAAGCTGCCGCACCTGCTGCCGAGCCCGCTAAGAAATAATTTGTTCATTGATTTCTACTTGCGTAGATTTAAGATGCAGGTTGAGACAAATTTACAACAACATACCGAGATCCTTTGATCTCGGTATTTTTTTATATCCCGATCATCATAATGGGTATTGAAACACACAGAGAATAAGCATATACTACAAAAAGGCGTATGCCTCCCCCGTTTTTCCTCCCTAAACGGGGTGGTCGTCCAATGACGATATTTTTACCCCGAGATTTCTCGGGGTTTTTTTATATCCTTAACAAACAAAATCGAATTAAATAGCTTTAATAAAACATAGATGCGATGTTTAAATTTAACAACAATTCGTCATTAACCAACAACAGACAATTTGACAAGTATCGAATCATTAAATAAAATCCGCTACCATTACAGTGATTCTTAAAATAGATAACTGCTTTACTAACGCTATATCTATCAATCATCATGCAAAAAACCGATTTTAAATTTTTGGCGCGACAATTCAAAGCTCTGTCGAATGAACATCGGCTGGCTTTATTCTTCAAAATTCTCGCCCATGAGCAAGCGTATGGACGTGAGCACGGCTGCTTAATCAGTGATGTTGTGTGTAATTGGAAAATCTGCGCGCCGACCGTATCTCATCATGTTCGTATTTTGGAATCAGCGCAATTAATTGATGTTGAAAAAGATGGCAAATTCATCATCGCTCGGGTGAATTTAGACTCATATCGTGTCATGCTGGAGCTCGCGCGGGTTCAACCACTGGATGAGCAATTTGCACAAGTGATTAAAGACAGCCAATCCCACATGATGCTCAACTCATCATTGAAATTACAATCTTCATAAATCCAATATCCACAAGGCGCTTATGAATCTACTGAATAACTCGTCTCGAACCTTACGCCTGTCTGCTATTGCTATAGGCATCTCGGTTTTGTCCGCCTGCGCCGTAGTCACCGGCAAACACGAACCTATGGCTCAAGTCGGCAACGATATACTGAACTTACCTGAAACCTCAGGTCAAAGCTTGGCTCAATGGCAACACGAAGGCTGGTGGCGTGCTTATAACGACCCAACGCTCAACAACTTGATTGAGCAAGCGCTTGCTGACGGACCGAGCCTCAAAGTATTGGCACAGCGTGCAAAAACGGCGCAAACCAATGCAGATGCGGTGCGTAAATCGCACTATCCAGCCGGGCAAATCAAAGCCTCTTGGACAGGTCAAAAATTCATCAACGGCGAGTTAACCGACTACACCAATCAGCTCGCCCCATTGGTTTATGGTAAAAACATTGACCTGCAAAATTTACCCGATCAAGGTATGAAACAAACCGACGTTTCAGCCGGATTGTCATGGGATTTGGATTTGTGGGGTAAAAATCGCGCCGCGTACAATGCCGCGCTGGGGCAAAGTCGTGCGCAAGCATTGGAATACGAAGCCGCACGTCAAGGCGTGATCACGCAAATCGTTGGCCTGCATGCCAACATTTCAGCATTGCAAAGTCGCCAGGCGATTCTGCGCCAAATGATCACACTGCAAACCACGCTCAAGCAACGTTGGCTCGAGCGTGAGCAGGCAGGTTTGCAGCCGGTACAACGCAGCGTTGAAACCGACATCGCCATCGCACAAATGGAGCAACTCTCTGCGGGCTTGAATGCTCAGCACGCAGTATTGCGCGCGCAGCTCGCTGCTCTGGTCGGCACGACCTCGGCGCAACTACCCGCCATCCGTGCAACAGGCAACTGGAATGCCCTGCGTTTACCCAGCACGATTACCACCAGCATTCTCGGCTCACGCCCTGACATTGCCGCGGCACGCGAGTATATTCAGGCCGCCAGCGAGCAGGTGAAATCGGTACGTGCTGAGTTTTATCCGGATGTCAATATCAGCGTATTCACAGGTTTACAGCTCATCGGTTTAGACGATATATTGAGCTTCAAGGGGCAAAACATCGGCGTTAAACCAGCGATTACCTTGCCACTGTTCAGCAGTGTACAGCTCAATGCCAAGCTGCGCATTCAGCAGGCGCAGCTGGATACCGCGATTGCGCAATACAACAAAACCGTATTTGAAGCAATTTCAGATGCCGCACAACAACTGGCGCAACAACGCCAAGCTCAAGCCATGGTGAGCCAACAAGCACGGATTGCTAAAAACCAGCAAAGACTCGCCGAACTGGCCCGCCAACGCTACAGCGTCGGCATGAGTCCGCAGATGGAAACGCTGGCGCTGCAAGCGGCCGCATACAGCGCACAGGATGCACTGTATGCCAACTACGCAACGCGTCGTTTACAAGAAGCACGCTTGGCCTACAGTCTGGGCATTGGATTTTCCGACGTGATTCACCCAAGCGCATTGACTCCATCCAATAACGAACAATAATCAATAATCCAAGCACACCGAATACCACAGAATAGTGAGGAAACTATGAATCAAAACGAAACCAACATCGACCCGATTCAGACCGCAGCATCCACCGCTGCGGATGCCAACGACGTACAAAATCAACGCAAACGCAAACTGGGTTTAACCATCGCCATCGGTTTATTTCTCATCATCGGTTTGGCATCGGCGGCGTACTGGTTCTTGTTCGCTCGCCATCACGAAACCACAGAAAACGCCTATGTTTCTGGCAACATGGTGATGGTCAATGCACAAACGGTCGGCACGGTCGAAGCGATCATGGCAGACGAAAACCAAGAGATCAAAGCCGGTCAAGTATTGGTCAAGCTCAACCCAACCGATGCACAAGTGGCATTAAGCCAAGCACAAGCACAGCTCGCGCAAGCCACCCGCCAGATTCAAAATGCGTTTAACAGTGCGGGCGTGGCCAATGCACAATTGAACCAAGCCGCCAGCGCCGTAAAAACGGCACAAGATGCGGTCAATCGCCGAGCGAAACTGGTCGGTACCGGCGCGGTGAGCAAAGAAGAATACGATCAAGCACGTAATGCACTGGCTCAAGCACAAGCCGCATACAAAACTGCGACGGAGCAAAGCAAAACCGCCAGTGCGCAAATCGCCGGCACAACCACTTTGAGCCATCCCGCGATTGAAGCGGCGAAAGCAGCATTTCGCAGTGCCTACATCAATAACAAACGTCTGGCTGTGCTCGCACCGATTGACGGTGTGGTAGCCAAACGCAGTGTACAAGTAGGCCAGCAAATTTCTCCGGGCGTACCGCTGATGACCATCGTCGCGGCCAATCAGGTATGGGTAGAAGCCAACTATAAGGAAACACAGTTGGCCAACCTACGTGTCGGCCAACCGGTTGAGCTCAAAGCAGACGTGTACGGCAGCAGCGTTAAATTCAAAGGTACGGTACAAGGCATCGGCATTGGTACTGGCTCTGCATTCTCCGTGCTCCCCGCACAAAACGCCACGGGCAACTGGATCAAAATCGTGCAGCGTATTCCGGTACGCGTGAACGTTGACCCTGAACAACTCAAACAATACCCTCTGCGCGTCGGTATGTCCATGCACGTGAGCATTGACACCAAAGATCGCAACGGTGCGGTATTGGGCGCAGTGACCGGAACGCAAGCACCTGCCAATCTGCAAACGAATGTGTATGCACAGGACGAAATGGAAGCCAACGAAGTGGCCGATCAAATCATTCGACAAAATCTGCGTTAATCCATGCCTCTTAAATTGTTAGGATGATGTATGAATTCAAATCAGGCAGAATCAACGGATTTGACCGTTGCGCAGGCTGAGCACGCCGCGGAGACTCAAAACAAGTCTACCGATGGCTCACACGCAGGTGAAGGATTGCCACCATTACATGGCGCGCCGCTGGTTTTTTTAACCTTAGCAACTGCGCTGTCCACCTTCATGGAGGTACTGGACACCACCATTGCTAACGTGGCCGTACCAACGATTGCTGGTTCTATGGGGGTTTCGGCACGTGAAGGTACGTCCATCATTAGTTCGTACTCACTTGCGGCAGCTATTGCTGTTCCTTTGACCGGTTGGTTGGCTCGCCGCTTTGGTGAAGTGCGACTGATGATTATCTCAGTACTATTATTTACCTTATTTTCGGTGCTGTGTGGCCTTGCGCCGAACTACAACACGCTGGTGTTTTTCCGACTGATGCAGGGCTTGGTTTCCGGCCCGATGGTGCCGCTCGGACAATCCATTATGATGAACAGTTACCCACCCGAAAAACGCGGGGTGGCGATGGCATTCTGGGCAATGACGGTGGTGATCGCGCCGGTCATCGGGCCGGTACTCGGCGGCTATATCACCGAGGAGTATTCGTGGAGCTGGATTTTTTATATCAATCTACCGATTGGTCTATTTTGCGCATACAGCATCGCCACATTGCTCAAAGGACGTGAGTCAAAAACCACCAAGCAGCCGATTGATGTGGTCGGTTTAAGCCTGCTGGTGATCGGTGTCGGCTGTTTGCAATACATGTTGGAGCACGCCAATGATTTGGGCTGGTTCGAATCACCAGAGGTTATTACCCTGACGATTTTCGCGGTAGTCGGTTTGGTATTGCTGACCATCTGGGAGTGGTATGACAAAAATGCCGTCGTAGATTTGCACCTGTTGCGAAGCCGAAATTTTGCCCTCGGCGTGGCATTGCAAACCACAGGATTTACGATCTTCTTTGGCAACATGGTGGTTGTTCCGTTGTGGTTACAGACCGTGATGGGCTACGACTCGTTCCATTCAGGCTTGGCTGTTTCACCGGTAGCGGTATTTTCCGTACTGTTTTCACCGGTGATCGGCATGAATATGCACAAGATTGATTTGCGCTATCTGGTTATCATCGGCTTTGGGTTGTTTGCTTTCGGTAGCTGGTATTCGAGCCTACTCACGCCGGATGCGACTATGAGCGACATCATGATTGGACGGTTTTTATTCGGATTGGGAATTCCATTTTTCTTCATTCCACTCGGCGCATTGATTATGGAAGGATTACACGGCGAGGAGCTAACCCATGCGGCAGGTCTGTCAAACTTCCTGCGTACGCTCGGCGGCGCCATTGGTACGGCAGTGTTTGTGACGCTGTGGACACGCCGCACGGTATTTCACCATGCCCGTTTGACCGAAGAAGCAGTTCCTGGCTCGCCCATGTATGAACAACTGATGGCCCAATTGGGTCATGTCGGAATGAATAGCAAGCAAAAATTGACACTGTTGGATGGCCTGATCAGTCAACAGGCCGCAACCAAATCCACGCTGGATATTTTGTATCTCACCGGTGTATTATTCCTTGTGATGATTGTTTTTGTGTTTTTTGCCAAACCGGTGAAGGGCGCAAGCGCAACGGGCGGACATTAAACCAGCAAAACCCAGTTTTAAGGAATAGATATGAACAAACCAGCTCACATTGCACGCTTTGAAAAACTGCGTCAACGCGGGCGTTGGCTGTACATTGGCACAACCGCATTCTCCGTGGCTTTAGTGATTTCGGCAATTCAGTGGTACAACGGCAATCTATCACTAAAAAGCGTTGGGCTATACGCGCTGATCGGCGCGGCGATTGCACAGATTGATTGGTTGGTTTTGGCCAAGCGTTACAACGACTACCACAATCCCAAACTCTAAGCCGAATGCAGCCACACATTCAGCATGTTAAACCCTGAGTAAAGCCGTTATAATAACGGCTTTACAGTTTTATACACACGAGAACACCATGACACTTCGCTGCGGTATCGTTGGCCTGCCCAACGTTGGTAAATCCACCTTATTTAACGCCTTGACCAAGGCCGGCATCGCCGCCGAAAACTATCCGTTCTGCACCATCGAGCCCAACGTCGGTGTGGTTGAAGTCCCTGATGCGCGCATGAATGCGCTGGCCGAAATCGTCAAGCCACAACGCATGCAGTACGCCACGGTTGAGTTCGTCGACATCGCAGGCCTGGTCGCTGGCGCCTCCAAAGGAGAAGGGCTGGGCAACCAATTCCTCGCCAATATTCGTGAAACCGACGCGATTGCCCACGTCGTGCGCTGCTTTGAAGACGACAACGTTGTGCATGTTGCCGGTAAAATCGACCCGATCTCCGACATCGAGGTCATCAACACCGAATTGGCACTGGCCGATCTGGGTACGGCAGAAAAAGCCCTGCTGCGCCAGCAAAAAACCGCCCGCGCCGGTGACAAAGACGCCGCAAAACTCGTGAGCGTGCTCGAAAAAATCATCCCAACGCTGAACGAAGCGAAAGCCATCCGCAGCCTCAATCTGGATGAAGAAGAACTCGCTTTGCTCAAACCCTACTGCTTCATCACCGCGAAACCAACGATGTACGTCGCCAACGTACTCGAACACGGATTCGAGAACAACCCGCATCTGGACGCGGTCAAAGCCTACGCCGAAAAAGAACACGCACCGGTCGTCGCCGTCTGCGCTGCGATTGAAGCCGAAATCGCCGGTCTGGACGACGAAGAAAAAGAAATCTTCCTCGAAGACATGGGCATGCACGAACCCGGCCTGAACCGCGTGATTCGCGCGGGCTACACCCTGCTCGGCCTGCAAACCTACTTCACCGCCGGCGTGAAAGAAGTGCGCGCGTGGACCATTCACATTGGCGACACCGCGCCGCAAGCCGCAGGCGTGATTCACACCGACTTTGAACGCGGCTTCATCCGCGCGCAAACCATCGCCTACGATGATTTCATCCAATACAAAGGCGAAGCGGGCGCGAAAGAAGCGGGCAAAATGCGTGCCGAGGGTAAAGATTATGTGGTCAAGGACGGTGATGTTTTGAACTTCCTGTTCAATGTTTAAATCTACCCTTACATATAAAAAGCAGGCTTTGCCTGCTTTTTTATTTCATGCTCCGACCGCGCAGATGCTTACGTGAATGATTGATCACCATTGTTTATAACGTCACCATTTCTGTACGATTTTTTGAGTCAATCTTTGCACTATCGGCGCCAACAGCACAACAATCATAAAAGCCGCCGGCCATGCGGCAATAAAGGCATGTAGCCAACGCCCCACATACTGAGGCGACCAGCCCAAATTTAACCAAGTCACCCAAGCTGTCATAAACAGCGACATCACAAAGGACATCAGAAAAGCAAATACCAAACGAAATTTCATCATTAGTTCCAATAATTTTTGACGTGGGCACGCCATATATATTTAGAAGCCCCATAAAAAACACTACTATTTATATAAGTCTAAATTTCATTTATGAAATTATGTACGGCATTTTAGTATGATTCTTCAATACGGGTTGGCATATGCTTAAGCACTCATACCAGCATTCCTCCAATTCATGCTCAACTGACTGTTATCAAATCACTCTTAGTAGTCATATCTGAATCCTTCGTCAATTGCCAAACGCCTCACTTTTGATGCGTCGGCATGCAAAAACCTTTATCATGCGCGACATATCTCTTTATTCATTTACTAACGAACAACACCATTATGAATTTTTTAATTTTCGCGGTTTTATGCAGTGTCATCGTCTCGGTATTTTTAAAAGTCGCTCGACGCAATCGCATCGATATCGCACAGGCCATTGCGGCCAACTATATTATGGCGACCGCATTGACGTGGTTTTTCCTTAAACCGGATGTAAACACGATTAACAGCAGCGATCCAAAAACCATTGCCTTATTTGGTGCGCTCGGGTTTTTACTGCCAACGGTATTTATCATCATGTCCAAAGCCGTAGAGCACGCGGGGATAGTGAAATCAGATGCGGCGCAGCGTCTGTCGCTGTTCATCCCGATCGTCTGGGCGCTGGCCTTTTTCGGCGAGACGCTGACGCCCGCACGAGGTTTGGGGATTGTTTTGGCGTTTGTGGCGTTGGCTTGCCTGCTGTATAAAGGCTCAGGCGGCGTACGCACAGGTGGCTCATTCACGCAGGTCGCGCTACCGCTGCTGGGGGTTTGGCTCGGCTACGGTGTGATTGATATTTTGTTCAAACAGGTGGCAAAAACCGGCAGCGCATTCGCAGGCAATTTATTTGTCGCCTTTATCCTCGCGGGACTGTTGATTTTTGTGTATCTGTTTGTCAAGCGCACTGTGTGGTCTGGCAAAAGCCTGATCTCAGGTCTGCTGCTCGGCGCGTTGAACTTTGGCAATATTCTGTTTTATGTGCGCGCGCATCAGGTATTTAAAAACGATCCGACGCTGGTGTTTGCGGGAATGAATGTCGGCGTGATCACGTTGGGTACGTTGGTGGGTGCACTGCTATTCCGTGAAAAAATCTCGCGCGTCAATGCACTGGGTATCGTCTTGGCCATCACTTCAATTTTCTGTCTGTTTTATTTGAGTAAACTGTTCCCACAATTGGCATAAAATAGAAGAAAAGCATCACCGAAGGATTCGCATGAAAGAAAATGAACTGGTTCACTGGCTTGATCACATTGCACGTGAAGCACAAGGCGCGATCACCATTGTACAGACCATACGCAACGCCATTATGTCGGCGAGTATCCTCGCCTCTGTCGCACTGATTGCACTCATGGGTGCACTGGCAACGGCGCACAGCAAAACGGACTGGGCGATCTTGAGCACGATTATTTTATTGGTCGCCAGTGCAACTTGCTCGGCGATTTCGATTGGGTTACTGGCACGCTTGAGCTTTCAAGCCCAATTTAAAGACATTTCTCTGGATTTGACCGCACAGCGCATCCGCCACGCGCTCCTATTGATCTGGAGCGCAGTAGTGTTGTTTGTCTTGGCTTTGGCGGTAGCGGCTTTGGAATTGTGGATTTAAAGCCAACAATTATGCGGTCGTTTCCTTATCGCCATTCCACGGGGCAATTTTAAACAACATCAACATCCCCGGAATCGTCAAAACCATACACAAATAAAAGAACGATTCCCATCCCATGCGTTCGACCAGCCAGCCCGTTGACGCATTAATGAGTGAGCGCGGGACAGCGGTTAAACTGGTAAACAAAGCCAGTTGGAGCGCGGTATACGATGGGTTGGTAGTACGCGCAATAAATGAAACGAATGCCATCGTCCCCAAACTCATGGCAAAGGTTTCCGAAGCAATCACCAAAGCCAGCAGCATGCGCTCACGCCCACCAATGGTTTCAAATGGACCGTAATGCGCCAGCACCACAAATGCCAAAATCGCCAATGCCTGAGCCACGCCAAACACCCACAGCGCTTTATTGATACCCAATCGTAGCATCCAAATACCGGCAAAAATACCGCCCGCAATGCTGGATGCCAAGCCAATGCCTTTGTTAATCGTACCCAAATCGGTTTTGCTAAAGCCCATTTTCAATACAAAGGTAGATTGCAGCGCCGTCGCCATACTGTCGCCCAATTTATACAAGAGCATAAACGCCAAAATAAACAAGGCATACTTCCAGCCCTGACGGGTAAAAAACTCAACAAACGGCTCAACCACGGAGCTGACCAAAGTTTTTGGTGCGGATTTCGATGCTGCTGGCTCTTTCACGAACAGCGACATCAGCACGCCCGGAACCATGAACAGCGCGGTAATGAAAAACACCATTTGCCACGGCAAATGATCGGCCAAAATCAACGACAGCGCACCTGGGATAAAACCCGCGATTTTGTAGGCATTCACGTGAATGCTGTTGCCCAAACCGAGCTCTTTGTCAGACAAAATTTCACGGCGGAACGCATCCACCGCGATGTCCTGCGTCGCAGACAAAAACGCTACTGCAATCGACAAAATTACCACCCATTTCAGCTGCGCCTGCGGATTCAACATGCCGTACAACGCCATCCCTGCCAACAGACCAATCTGGGTCACCAACATCCAACTGCGACGACGCCCCAAAAATGGGATCAAACCATAACGGTCCAACAAAGGCGCCCACAAAAACTTAAACACATACGGCATCTGCGTCAGTGAAAAAGCGCCGATGGTTTTGACCGACAAGCCGTAGGACAGCAGCCATGCCGGTAATAATTGCAAAATAAAGAACAAAGGCAAACCCGATGAAAAGCCCGTAAAAATACAGGTCAGCATCTGTTTGGTAAAAATCAGTCGGTACCACGGCTGTGGTTCTAAATGATTGGGCTCATGGCTGAGGATGGGTTGTTTATTATCAGTATTCAATGATCTACTCACTTATTTAAAATCGCTCAATAAAAAGCCATAATGCATGATAATCGGCGCATGGTCAGAGAACTTTTGTCCGGTGTACACCTCAGTCGTATGCAATTGGTCAGCAACGGCGTGGCTGGCCAACTGATAATCAATCCGCCAACCGACATTATTTTCATACGCACGACCACGATTGCTCCACCACGTATACTGTTGTGTTTCGGGATGCAAACGTCGATAGGTATCACACAGTGTGCATTCATCCAAAAATTGGGTTAGCCACGCGCGTTCTTCTGGTAAAAATCCGGAGTTTTTAATATTGCCTTTCCAGTTTTTTAAATCAATTTCATGGTGCGCAATATTCACATCACTACAAATAATGATTTCACGCCCTTGCTGGCGTAGCGCCTGAATATGCGGCAAGAATAAAGCCAAAAAGCGATATTTGGCTTCCTGACGCTCCGGCGCCGATGAGCCAGATGGAAAATACACAGAAATGACCGATAGCTTGCCAAATCGAGCTTCGACATAGCGTCCTTCTCGGTCAAACTCGCCATCACCATCAAAGCCGACAATCACATCATCCGGCGCATGTCGTGTATACAGCCCGACACCGCTATAGCCTTTCTTCTCAGCATACTGAAAATAGCCGCGCAGACCATCGAATTCGGCAAAACTTGATTCGACCACATCGGCCTGTGCTTTGAGTTCTTGCACGCAGACAATATCAGCGGACTGCTGCGTCGCCCAATCAAAAAAACCCTTGGTATTGGCCGAACGAATGCCATTTAAATTAGCGGAAATAATTTTTGTCATCATATTGTGTTGTTTATTGGCTATGCTTTTGGATTGAAATTGTAACCGAATTTACCCGCGTATACCCCACAACACCATGTAAATACGGGCATAGCACCCTAATTGAGCCGTATGAGACCATAAAAGTAGCGCAAAAGTAGGGGTTTTAGGGCAAAATATGAAAGTTAAGCCAAAACGAATGACTAACTGTAATTTATTTAATATAAATCAATCGGTTGCGATATTTTTCTTTTTTCCCCTAAACGCTTATCTTTAGATATAATGAGCCCACACGCGTTAGGAAAACGATTACATTTGAGAAAGGAACCAGAATGAATCTCAAATCCTCTTTGCAGGAAAACCCTTCTGTACCCAATACCGATTCGGACTTTTTGAAAGCCGAAATTTTATCCAAACTCGCTTATGCGGTCGGCAAAGACCCACAAACCGCAAACAGCTCTGACTGGTTGACCGCCACGATTTTGACCGTACGTGATCACATCGTGGATGCTTGGATGGCCACCACTCGTGAAAACTACCGCGCTGAGAAAAAGCGCGTGTACTATCTCTCTCTGGAATTTTTGATCGGTCGCCTGCTGCGCGATGCGATGAATAATTTGGAATTAACTGCGGGCATTAGCAAAGCTTTGTCTGAGTTGAATGTTGATATTGACTTCATCCGCGAACTCGAGCCGGATGCAGCGTTGGGTAACGGTGGTTTGGGTCGTCTGGCGGCATGTTTCATGGAGTCCATGGCCAGCATTGGCGTACCGGCATATGGTTACGGCATTCGCTACGATCACGGCTTGTTTCGTCAAGCAATCGAAAATGGCGCTCAAGTTGAATATCCTGAAAACTGGTTGAACTTCGGCAACCCATGGGAGTTCATGCGTCGTGAAGCAAACTACCACATCGGTTTCGGCGGCACGGTTGAAGTGACTACCGAATGGGATGGTGCAACCACCTCTGTATGGCATCCGGCTGAGATCGTGCGTGCGATTGCCTACGATACGCCGGTGGTTGGTTGGCGCGGCGAAAGCGTGAATACTTTGCGTTTGTGGCGCGCACGCGGCACGAGCGAAATCAAATTGGATATTTTCAACAGTGGTGACCACATGGGCGCACTGTCTGAGAGCAATCGCGCACGCAGTATTTCTCGTGTGTTGTACCCTGCGGATGACAGCCCGACCGGCCAAGAGCTGCGTTTGCGTCAGGAATACTTTTTTACCTCCGCCTCGTTGCAAGACATCATCCGTCGGCACGTGCAGCAATACATTACACTAGACAATCTGGCGGAGAAAGTCGCCATTCAGTTGAACGACACACATCCGGCATTGGTCGTGGCGGAATTGATGCGCATGTTGGTTGATCAACACAATATGAAGTGGGAGAAAGCCTGGGAAATCACCCAAGGCGTGGTGTCCTACACCAATCACACGTTATTGCCGGAAGCATTAGAGCGCTGGTCGGTCAACTTGATGGAGCGCATGTTGCCGCGTCACATGCAAATCATTTATGTGATCAACGCGCGCTTGCTCACGCAAGTTAAAGAACAATTCCCGAATAATGACACTTTGCTCAGTGCCATTTCATTGATTGATGAGCACGGTGGTCGCCATGTGCGCATGGGCAATCTGGCATTTGTGGGCTCGCATAAAGTCAATGGCGTGTCGGCATTACACTCAGATTTGATGAAGCAAACCGTATTCCGCGAACTGCATCAAGTGTTCCCTGAACGTATTTGCAACAAGACCAACGGCATCACCCCGCGTCGTTGGCTGATGCAGGCGAATCCTGAATTGACCGCATTGCTGCGCGAAACCATCGGTGACGCATTCTTAGATGACGCCTCTAGCCTGAAAGATCTGATTCCATTCGCAGATGATGCGGCATTCCGCGAAAAATTCCGTCTGGTCAAACAAGCAAACAAAACGCGCTTGGCACAACTGATCCAAGATCGCGTGGGCGTGCGTGTGAACCCGCAAGCGATGTTTGACGTACAAGTCAAACGCATGCACGAGTACAAACGCCAGCATTTAAATATTTTTGAAACAATTGCTTTGTACAATGACATCCGTGCTAACCCGCATAAGAACTGGGTTCCGCGTGTTAAAGTCTTTGCAGGTAAGGCCGCGGCAAGCTACTGGCAAGCCAAATCCATTATCCGCCTGATCAACGACGTCGGCAATGTGGTGAACAACGATCCGCTCGTCGGTGATTTGCTCAAAGTGGTATTCATCCCGAATTACAACGTTTCTACTGCTGAAATTATCATGCCGGCAGCGGATTTATCCGAGCAAATTTCCACAGCAGGTCTGGAAGCCTCTGGTACGGGAAATATGAAATTTGCCTTGAATGGTGCATTGACCATCGGTACGTTGGACGGTGCGAATGTTGAAATCCGTGAAAACGTAGGCGATGAGAATATCAAGATTTTCGGCATGACCGCGCAAGAGGTCGAAAAACTACGCATCAGCGGCTACAACCCGCGCGCTACGATTGAATCGATTCCAGCGCTCCATGATGTGCTCGAAGCAGTAGGCAGCGGCGTATTCTCACCGGATGATCAACATCGTTATGCCAGCTTGGTTGACTCTATGTACAACAGCGATCATTTCTTGGTGGCTCCCGACT
>CAYZVI010000008.1:0-23020 GCA_964481695.1 uncultured Hydromonas sp.
TTGACACCTCTTTTTTACGTTAATAGGTGTCCGTCAAATCGAGGGCAGATCACCTTGACAGAGCCTGTGCCATATTTTGTTGATATGTTGACCCACTCGTCTGTATTGCCAGTACATAAAGCGACTGTTGAAAAAGGTGGCGAAAAATGGACGCAAGCGGGTAATTTTATAGGTAACGGCGCGTATGTGCTAAAAGAATGGACAGTCAATAGCAAAATCGCATTGGAGCGTAATAAAAATTATTGGAATGACGCAGCGACCCAAATCAATCAAGTGGAAATGCTGACCATATCTGAAGAAACTACTGATGTGAATCGCTTCAAAGCCGGTGAAATTGATGTGACCTATAATGCCTTGCTGACTGACATGTTTGCACAGTTGAAAACCGAGTTGGGTGAACAAGTCCATGTAACGCCATACTTGTGTACTTATTACTACGAATTCAATACCAAAAAAGCACCGTTTAATGATCCAAAAGTTCGTCGTGCATTATCTTTGGCCTTGGATCGTGATGTAATCGCGGAAAAAGTGATGCAACAGGGGCAGACTCCAGCCTATAGCTTTACACCAGTGGCAACTAATAACTACAAAGCCAACCACCCTGAGTGGGAAAAATGGAATAAAGAGCAACGCATTGCTGAAGCGAAAAAATTGTTGAATGAAGCGGGATACAGCGATGCCAAACCTTTGGACGTAACTTTGCTGTATAACACGTCTGAAAATCATAAAAAAGTCGCAGTTGCCGCATCTGCTTTGTGGAAACAGGCTCTGGGTTTTGTTAACATCAATTTGGATAACAAAGAGTGGAAAACTTATCTCGATAGCCGCCGTACTGGTAATTATCAGTTTGCTCGTGCTGGCTGGTGTGCCGATTACAATGAGCCTTCGTCTTTCCTCAATACATTGAAAACTGGCAATGGCAACAACTATGGTAAATACTCTAATGCCAATTTTGACGCTTTGATGGTAAAAACTTTGGCTACAGGTACCACTGATGAACAACGTGCTGATTTATATCAACAAATTGAAGCACAAGCCGATGTGGATATGCCTGTGATTCCTATTTACCACTATGTCAGCCCACGTTTAGTTAAATCTTACGTGCAAGGTATGAGTAAAGATCCGCTGGATAAGTTCTATTTCAAAGACATGTCGTTCAAAAAATAATTCCGACAAATTTTGAATAGAAGTTGCATTTTGAAGCGCTAAAAAAGCACCGTTGTTATGCAATAGCATGGCAGCGGTGCGTTTTATTTCAAAGTTACATTTGAGTTGATTGGGGCAAGAGTTTTTCTCAGTATCAACGAATTAACTACCTGTTTGACAAAGGGTTTGTCATGGTAAAGCTCATTTTAAAACGCATTTTGGAAGCGATTCCAACCTTGTTTGTATTAATCACCATTTCATTTTTCATGATGCGTTTGGCGCCCGGTAGTCCGTTTACCAACGAAAAAGGTTATCCACCTGAGGTGATGGCGAATATCGAAGCAAAATATCATTTGAATGAACCGCTCTCGACGCAATATTTGAGTTATTGGAAAAGCTTGGCACAGGGTGATCTGGGGCCGTCGTTCAAATACAAAGACTATTCGGTCAACGAGTTACTCGCGCAGGCGTTCCCTGTTTCGCTTAAATTGGGTTTGTATGCCTTTATTTTAGCTGTTATTTTGGGTGTGACCTTTGGCGTGATTGCCGCACTTAAGCAAAATAGTTGGCTCGATTATTTACTCATGAGTTTTTCTATGATTGGAGTAGTGATTCTGAGCTTTGTCACAGCGCCGATTTTTGTACTGTTATTTGCCGTGACGTTGCGTTGGTTGCCGGGTGGCGGTTGGAATAACGGTGCTTTCACTAATATGATTTTGCCGATGACCGCATTGGCGCTGGTGTATCTGGCGGGGATTGCGCGGATTATGCGCGGCTCGATGATTGAGGTGATGAATAGTCAATTTATTCGCACGGCGCGAGCCAAAGGTTTGCCTCTGCGCGTGATTGTGCTCAAGCACGCTTTGCGTCCTGCTTTGCTGCCTGTGATTTCTTATTTAGGGCCTGCTTTTGTCGGGATTATTACGGGTTCGATTGTGATTGAAACCATTTTTGGTTTGCCGGGTATTGGTCAGTTGTTCGTTAATGGTGCACTCAATCGTGACTACGGTATGGTGTTGAGCTTGACGATTTTGATGGGAATTTTGACCATCGTTTTCAATGCCATCGTGGATGTGCTGTACGCAGTGATTGATCCGAAAATCCGTTATTGATGCGCTGAATCCGCCTTTGTTGGGATAATAATTATGATGCTGAATAATAAACAAAACACCGCAATCGCCGAGGCTTTGAGCGAGCAGTTGGATGTGAAGGGTCGCAGTTTGTGGCAGGATGCGTGGCGACGTTTTCGTCGAAATAAGGCGGCCTTGGCCAGCTTGATGATTTTAAGCATAGTTTTGCTATTTGTATTGATTGCACCGTTTTTGTCACCGTATGGTTATGCGCAGGCATCGTGGGACGCGATGCAGGCCGCGCCGAATTTTGCCACCAAGCATTATTTTGGGACGGACTCGATTGGCCGTGATTTGTTTGTGCGCGTGGCGGTCGGCGGACGCATTTCCCTGCTGGCCGGTCTGGCGGGGGCCTTGGTCGCGGTGCTGTTCGGCACGATCTATGGTGCGGTTTCTGGTTATGTTGGCGGAAAAACCGATATGGTGATGATGCGCTTTTTAGAAATTTTGAACGCGTTTCCGTTCATGTTTTTTGTGATTTTGTTGGTGACGTTGTTTGGTCGTAATCTGGTCTTTATCTTTATTGCGATTGGTTTAGTTTCGTGGTTGGACGTGGCGCGAATTGTGCGTGGTCAGACCATGAGCTTGAAGCACAAGGAGTTCATTGAGGCGGCGCAGGTTGGCGGCGTAAGCGGCTGGCACATCGTGACGCGCCACATCGTGCCAAACGTTTTGGGCGTAGTCGTGGTTTATGCGTCCTTGCTGGTGCCGGCGATGATTTTGTTTGAATCGTTCCTGAGCTTTTTGGGCTTGGGCGTGCAGGAGCCGATGACGAGCTGGGGTGCGTTGTTGCAAGAAGGGGCGAAGAATATGCAAGTGGCTTTGTGGCAGTTGTTGTTCCCAACCGTGTTCCTCGTGGTGACCTTGTTCTGCTTTAACTTTATCGGTGACGGCCTGCGTGATGCGCTCGATCCGAAAGATCGTTGAGCTCTGATAAATAGATGAACGAATGGAGTCGATGATGAGTTTATTATCTGTGCGCGATTTGAGCGTGACGTTTCATACTGAGGACGGTGAAGTCACGGCCGTCAATGATTTGAATTTTGAATTGCTCAAGGGCGAGACCTTGGGCATCGTGGGTGAGTCCGGCTCGGGTAAATCGCAGACCGCGTTTGCCATGATGGGCTTGCTGGCGAAAAATGGTAAAGCCAGTGGTTCAGTGAAGTTCGACGGGCAGGAGTTGATTGGCCTGCCGGAGTCAAAGTTGAACAAGGTACGTGCGAATGAAATCGCTATGATTTTCCAAGATCCGATGACCTCGCTCAATCCGTATTTGCGCGTGGGCGAGCAGCTCGACGAGGTGTTGCGCTTGCATAAAGGCATGAGCAAGGCCGAAGCGCGCGCCGAGTCTATCCGTATGCTGGATGCGGTGAAAATCCCTGCGGCGGCCAAACGCATCAATATGTATCCGCATGAATTTTCCGGTGGCATGCGTCAGCGCGTGATGATCGCGATGGCGCTGTTGTGCCGTCCGAAACTGCTGATCGCGGATGAGCCGACCACGGCATTGGACGTGACGGTGCAAGCGCAGATCATGACTTTACTCAATGAATTGAAACGCGATTTTGACACCACGATTATTTTGATTACGCATGATTTGGGTGTGGTTGCGGGGATTTGCGATCACGTACTGGTGATGTACGCGGGACGTACGATGGAGTATGGTAGCGTGGATGATATTTTCTATCGATCGACCCATCCGTACAGCGTGGGTTTGCTTGGCGCGGTACCGCGTGTGGACGTAGAGTTGGAAGAGCTGCGTACCATTGCCGGTAATCCGCCGAATCTGCAAAACTTGCCGAAAGGTTGTTCATTCCAAGAGCGCTGTGCTTTTGCGATGGATCAGTGCACAGTCAGCCCACCGCCATTGGTGCATTTTGGTGACCATCGTCAACGTGCGTGTTATCAACCCATCGAAATCGTTTGCAATGCGGAAGGAGTCGCTCCATGAATAAGAATTATAAAGCGCTACTCCGCGTGCGTGATTTGCATGTGCAGTTCAAGGTCAAGGCTGAAGGCGGCTGGATTTGGCAAAAGCCGGATGTGCTCAATGCGGTCAATGGTGTGTCATTTGAGCTAAAAGAGGGAGAAACCCTCGGTGTGGTGGGTGAGTCCGGCTGTGGCAAATCGACTTTGGCGCGTGCCATCATCGGTTTGGTCAAAGCGCACTCGGGCAATATTGTGTGGCAGGGTGAAGAGCTGACTACTTTGTCGGTCAAGCAAATGCGTTTGAAGCGTAAAGACATTCAGATGATTTTCCAAGACCCGCTGGCTTCGCTCAATCCGCGCATGACCATCGGTGACATCATTGCCGAGCCGTTACAAACGTTTTACCCTGAATTGAGTAAGGACGAGGTGGTTGCTCAAGTGCGTGCGATGATGAAAAAAGTGGGTTTGCTGCCTAATATGATCAATCGCTATCCGCATGAGTTCTCAGGTGGCCAGTGTCAGCGCATCGGTATTGCCCGCGCGCTGATTGTGAAGCCAAAAATGATTATCTGTGACGAGCCGGTATCCGCGCTGGATGTGTCGATTCAGGCGCAGGTGATTAACCTGCTCAAAGACATTCAGAAAGAAATGGGTTTGTCGTTGATTTTCATCGCGCATGATTTGTCGGTTGTCAAACACATTTCTGATCGTGTGCTGGTGATGTATCTGGGCAATGCGGTGGAGTTGGGTACGGACGAATCGGTGTACAGCAATCCGTCACATCCGTACACGCAGGCGCTGATGTCTGCCGTGCCAATTCCTGATCCTGAAGCCGAGCGCGTCAAACAGATTCAGCTGCTGCAAGGTGATTTGCCATCGCCGATTCATCCGCCGTCCGGCTGTGTGTTCCGCACGCGCTGTCCGATTGCCGATGCCGGCTGTGCACAGACCAAGCCGAGTTTGAAAGGCTCGGACGAGCATCAGATTGCCTGCTTGCGTCGGCATGTGGAAGTGAATGCGTGATGTTCAATTCATCAGATAAAAGGGAGCTATTAGGGGAGTTATCAAGCTCCC
The DNA here is from genome assembly GCA_964481695.1 of uncultured Hydromonas sp. GTDB lineage: Bacteria > Pseudomonadota > Gammaproteobacteria > Burkholderiales > Burkholderiaceae > CTSOIL-112. Next base: position 5,280 of record CAYZVI010000008.1, read on the forward strand.
TTTTGTTTTTCAGAATAAACCTGAAATTCGCCCATTAGCATCCACGTCGATTTTCTCAGCAGCAGGGGTTTTGGGTAGTCCCGGCATTTTCATGATGCTGCCCGAGATGGCGACGACGAAGCCCGCACCGGCGGAGACGGTGACATTGCTGATGTGCAATTGGAAATTCTGCGCGCGACCGAGTTTGCTCGGATCGTCGCTCAGGGAGTACTGGGTTTTAGCGATGCACACCGGCAGATGTCCAAAGCCCAAAGCGGTCAATTGATCCAATTGTTTTTGTGCCGCACTGGTAAAGATCACGCCATCCGCACCATAAATGCGTGTGGCTATCGATTGAATTTTCTCGCTCAAACTCGCACTGTCTGGATAGGTTAAAGACAAGGGTTGATCGGCGTTGGCATTGTGCTCGCACAGTTGTACCACGGCACGCGCCAAATCCTCACCACCTGCGCCGCCGTTCGCCCAGACTTTACAAATCGCCACCTGTGCGCCGAGTGCTTCGCAGGACTGCGTGAGCAAGGCGACTTCGGCGTCGGTGTCGTGTGTGAAATGGTTGATCGCCACGATTACGGGGAGTTTGAATACCTGCGTTAGATTCTCAATGTGTTTGAGTAGGTTCGGCAGACCGCGTTGCAGCGCGTTGAGGTTCTCTTGCGCTAAATCGGTTTTGGCTACGCCGCCGTTGTATTTGAGTGCGCGGATGGTCGCAACCAGCACGACGGCATCGGGTTTGAGTCCGCTCAGTCGGCATTTGATGTCGAGGAATTTTTCGGCGCCCAGATCGGCGCCGAACCCGGCTTCGGTCACGGTGTAGTCGGATAAAGACAGCGCCGCGCGCGTGGCAATCACTGAGTTACAGCCGTGGGCTATGTTGGCGAACGGGCCACCATGCACCAATGCGGGTGTGCCTTCGAGTGTTTGCACGAGGTTGGGTTTGAGCGCGTCCTTGAGCAGGGCGGCCATCGCGCCTTCGGCGTTTAACTGGCTCGCGGTGACCGGTTCTCCCGCGCGGTTATAGGCGACGATGATGCGCCCCAAGCGTACTTTCAGATCGGTTAAATTGCTGGCCAAACAAAAAACCGCCATAGTTTCACTGGCTGCTGTGATGTCAAAGCCATCTTCGCGCACGCAATCATCGGTTTTTTCCCCCAACCCATCAATAATGTGGCGCAGTTGACGATCATTCATATCCACCACGCGCCGCCAGACGATGTGTTTGGGGTCGATGTCCAAAGCGTTACCATGATAGATGTGGTTGTCAAGCATGGCAGCCAATAGGTTATTCGCCGCGCTGATGGCGTGAAAATCGCCGGTGAAGTGCAGATTAATGTCCTCCATCGGAATCACCTGCGCATAGCCGCCACCCGCTGCACCGCCTTTGATGCCGAATACAGGCCCGAGCGATGGCTCACGAATGGCGATGATGCTGTTTTGCCCAATGCGACGCAATGCGTCGGCCAAACCGATGGTGACGGTGGTTTTGCCTTCGCCTGCGGGCGTGGGGTTGATGGCAGTGACGAGTATGAGTTTGCCTTGACGTCCGGTATTGGGAATTTTGTGTATTTTTGCTTTGAGGTTGCCGTAACGTTCGATATCCGCTTCGGCTAGACCGATTTGTGCTGCGATTTCGCCAATATCTGTACCACAGATGCTATTGGCAATTTCGATATCTGTTTTCATTTTTCACCTTCATTTTTTAGATGTATTTTAATACTGAGCAGGTTTTCTGATGTCAAATATGGAAATGAGTGTTATTTTCGACTAATTCAATTAAGCAAACTAAAGGATAATACGGTTTTTCTGCTTAGATGTATCAATCAAATTTATTTTATGGCTTTATACACAATCAATGATGCGCAGTTGGCTTATGGTCACGTCGCGCTTTTGGATCACACGGATTTTGCGCTGGAGGAGGGTGAGCGCGTTGGCCTGATCGGGCGCAATGGCACGGGCAAATCGTCGTTGCTGAAAATCATCGCCGGTTTGCAGCAGGCGGACGATGGCATAGTGGCGCGGCAGCAGGGCTTGCGCTGTACTTATGTTGAGCAGGAGCCGATTTTTGAACCCGAGCATACGGTGCTGCATGCGGTCGCCAGCGGTGCGGGCGATGCGGCGGAGTTGTTAGAGCGTTACGACGCATTGACCGAGCAGCTCAATATGGCTGAGGATACTACCGCGATTTTGGCGGAAATGGAACGCGTGCAAACCGCGCTGGAGGCGTGCGACGGCTGGACGCTGCACGCACGTGTACAGACGACGTTGTCGCAGCTGGGCTTGGATGCACACGAATTGTGCGGCGCGCTCTCCGGCGGGGTGCAAAAACGCGTCGCGTTGGCGCGTGCTTTGGTGCAGAACCCCGACGTGCTGCTGCTCGATGAGCCGACCAACCATCTGGACATGAGCGCGATTGCCTGGCTGGAGGATTTGCTGCGCAACTTCAAAGGCGCGGTGCTGTTCATCACGCATGATCGCGCGTTTTTGGATAATGTGGCGACGCGCATTGTTGAGCTGGATCGTGGGATTTTGCGCTCCTATCCGGGTAATTTCACTGCCTATCAAACCAATAAAGCCCAGCAATTGGCCGACGAAGCGGTGGAAAATGCCAAATTTGACAAACTGCTCGCGCAGGAGGAAGTCTGGATTCGCAAAGGCGTCGAAGCCCGCCGCACGCGCTCGGTCGCGCGCATTGGCCGCCTCAAAGAAATGCGTGAGCAGCGCATGAATCGCCGCGAACAGACCGGCAATGTGCGCATGGACGTGGCGCAGGCCGATCGCTCCGGCAAAGTGGTGGCCGAGATGGTCGACGTGTGCAAATCCTTTGGCGAAGGGGCGAATCGCCGCGTGATTGTGCGCGATTTCACGACGAATATTCTGCGCGGTGACAAAATCGGCCTGCTCGCCGGAAACGGCATGGGCAAAACCACGCTGCTCAAATTGATTTTGGGTGAACTCGCGCCAGACAGCGGCACGATTAAAAACGGCACGAACCTGCAAATCGCCTATTTTGACCAGATGCGCAGTCAATTGGACATGGAAAAAACCTTGGCCGACACGATCAGCCCCGGCTCGGATTGGGTCGAAATCAACGGCACACGCAAACACGTCATTGGCTACCTTGGCGACTTCCTGTTCGCACCGCAACGCGCCCATTCGCCGGTGAAATCATTGTCGGGCGGCGAGCGCAATCGCTTGCTGCTCGCGCGTTTGTTCGCCAAACCGGCGAATGTCTTGGTGCTTGACGAGCCGACCAATGATTTGGACATCGAGACGTTGGAATTGCTGGAGGAATTACTACAAGACTACACCGGCACGGTGTTTTTGGTCTCGCATGACCGGCAATTTTTGGACAACGTGGTGACCGATATCATCGCCGCCGAGCCCAAAGCCGGGTTGTGGCGCGAGTATGTGGGTGGTTTTTATGATTGGCAGCGTCAGAGCGGGCAGAGTGTGCCGGTAGGGATGGAGCAGATTGCAGCCGCTGAAGTTATTTCAGAGAAAAAAGCCGATCCTGAAATTAAGACTGAGTCGATTGAGAAAAAAGCGAGTAACAAGGTCAAACTCAGCTACAAAGAGCAGCGTGAATTGGAATTGCTACCGGCATTGATTGAGCAGCTCGAAACTGAGCAAAAGGATATCGAAGGGCAATTGGCCGACGGTTCTATTTTTGTCAACGACCCTGATCGGGGTGTGAAGTTGAGCACACGTTTGGGTGAAATTGAAGACGCGCTGATGAATGCGCTGGAACGCTGGGATGAATTGGAAAATCGTAAGGCGTAAGTCTGGTGTTGTCTTAGAAAGTTAAAATCCCTCGTCTTGCTCTGTAATGTGGCGCAAACCGTGTAAAACCGCTACAATACAGAGCATTTGATACAATCGGGGCAACGGCTAATGCGTATAAACAATATTTGGACTTGTTTGGATAACCGATTGTGCTAAAAAACCAATAAAAACAATTAGTTAAGTTTAATAGATCGAATTAGAGGTTAATCAATGGCAGGAAGTACGTTTGGACATCTTTTTTGTGTCACCGTTTTTGGTGAATCGCACGGCCCCGCCATTGGCTGCGTGATTGATGGCTGCCCGCCGGGTATGACGTTGTCGGTTCAAGACATTCAGCCGGAATTGGATCGTCGCCGTCCGGGGACATCGCGCCATGTGACGCAGCGTCAGGAGCCAGATCAGGTAGAAATTTTATCAGGCGTGTTTGAGGGCAAAACCACCGGTACGCCAATTGCTTTATTGATTCGTAACCAAGATCAACGCAGCTCGGATTATGGCAATATCGCCGTACAGTTTCGTCCAGGCCATGCCGATTACACCTACTGGCATAAATACGGTATTCGCGATTACCGCGGTGGCGGTCGCTCATCTGCACGTTTGACTGCACCGATGGTGGCGGCAGGTGCGGTGGCGAAAAAATGGTTGCGCGAGCAATTCGGTACCGAGATTCGCGGCTGCATGACCGCTTTGGGTGAAATCAACATTCCGGTCAACGATTGGTCATTGACAGGGCTTAATCCTTTCTATGCGGCGGATGATGCAATTGTGTCAGAGTTAGAAACCTATATGGACAATCTGCGTCGTGCGGGTGATTCGGTGGGTGCGAAGCTGCTGGTGCAAGCGCAGCATGTGCCGGTTGGCTTGGGTGCGCCGCTGTTTGACAAATTGGATGCCGACATTGCGTATGCGTTGATGGGGGTGAATGCAGTCAAGGGTGTGGAGATTGGCGATGGATTTGATGTGGTGCGCCAAAAAGGCTCATACCACGGCGATGCGATGTCGCCGTCGGGGTTTCAGACGAATCACGCCGGCGGTATTTTAGGCGGTATTTCCTCGGGGCAGCCGATTGAGGTGCATGTGGCGATCAAACCGACCTCAAGCATCCGCTTGCCACGCGAGTCGATGGATATTAATGGCAACGCAGCGACGGTAGAGACCTTCGGTCGTCACGACCCATGCGTCGGGATTCGCGCTACGCCGATTTTAGAAGCGATGTTGGCTCTGGTTTTGATGGATCACGCTTTATTACACCGTGCGCAAAACGCCGATGTAGCTGTTTCAGCCCCGAAATTAAAGATTTTAGGAGAGGAGTGAGTATGCGTCATTGGAAAAAATCATTATTGGCTGCAACTGTTGCAGCGGTGGCTCTAACTGGCTGTGGTACGCCGGAGCAAACGACAAAAAGTAACACCGTAGGTGTGAATCGCCAGCAGACTTTCTCTGTTTCCAGTGCGGCGATTAACGCGGAAGCACAAAAAGCCTATTCTGAGGTCTTGGCCGAAGCACGTGCGAAGAAAGTTTTGGATACCAACCCAGCAATGGTTGCGCGAGTTAAACGCATCACGAATAATCTGATTGCCAAAACACCAGCGATTCGCGCAGATGCGAAAACTTGGCCGTGGGAGATTCACGTCATTACCTTGGATGAAATGAATGCGTGGTGTATGCCGCATGGCAAAATGGTGATTTACAGCGGTTTGATTAGTAAATTGAATCTGACCGATGCTGAAATTGCGCAGGTGATGGGGCATGAAATGGCGCACGCTTTACGCGAGCACTCGCGCGAACAGGTATCCCGTCAACAAACGACAGGCATTATCGCGGGCGTATTGGGCGCGGTGGGTGAAGTCTATGGTATTTCCAATGCCAGTCAAATTACCGGCTTGACTGCAGATATTGGCTTTAATTTGCCGTTTAGCCGAACGCATGAAACCGAAGCGGATTTGCTCGGTATGGAGTTGGCAGCACGCGCTGGTTACAATCCAGATGCCGCTGTGACCTTATGGAACAAGATGCAAGCTGCCGATCCAAACGGTACGATTGAATTTCTAAGTTCACATCCAGACCCGTCGAATCGCCAAGCGATGTTACGTGTCAATGCGGATAAAGTTCGTCCCATTTATAATGCGGCAAATAAAAAGTAATACTTCAGATTTATTCTTTAATTAATTGTTTTTAATAAATATTATGGCAAAGACCTTATACGACAAATTGTGGGATATGCATGTGATTCGTCAGGAGCAGGACGGCATGGCATTGATTTATATTGACCGCCAATTACTGCACGAGGTAACCAGCCCGCAAGCGTTTGAAGGCTTAACCATACACAACCGTCCAGTTTGGCGAATCAATGCCAATCTGGCGGTGTGTGATCACAACGTTCCAACAACGGATCGTTCTCAGGGCAACGCGGGTATTGTTGATCCGGTTTCCCGCTTGCAAGTAGAAACTTTGGACAAAAACTGTGATTCTTTCGGTATCACCGAATTTAAAATCAACGATATCCGTCAAGGGATTGTGCATGTGATTGGTCCAGAACAAGGCGCTACCTTGCCGGGTATGACCATTGTTTGCGGTGACTCGCATACTTCGACGCACGGCGCAATGGGCGCTCTGGCCTTTGGCATTGGTACGTCTGAAGTTGAGCATGTTTTGGCGACGCAATCGATGATGATGAAAAAAGCCAAAAATATGCTGGTGCAGGTCGATGGTGTGTTGCCTGCAGGTTGTACGGCGAAGGATATTGTGCTGGCCGTTATCGGCGAAATCGGTACGGCTGGCGGTACAGGCTACACCATTGAGTTTGCCGGTTCAGCAATTCGTGCTTTATCCATGGAAGGCCGCATGACCATCTGTAATATGGCGATTGAGGCGGGTGCGCGTGCAGGTCTGGTCGCTGTAGATGATGTGACCCTCAATTATTTGAAAGGCCGCAGCTACGCACCGCAGGGTGCAGAGTTTGAATTGGCCGAGCGCGTCTGGCGTACATTGGTGTCTGATGAAGGCGCGCAGTTTGATCGTGTCCTCCGATTGCCGGCCGAACTCATTAAACCTCAAGTGACTTGGGGCACTTCGCCGGAGATGGTTGTGGCGGTTGATGAAGCCATTCCTGATCCGGAGTTGGAAAAGGATCCTGTCAAACGCGATGCGATGGAGCGTGCGTTGCAGTATATGGCTTTGGATCCGCGTACACCGATGACCGCGATTAATGTGGACAAGGTGTTCATTGGCTCATGCACCAACAGCCGTATTGAGGACATGCGTGCGGCAGCTTGGGTGGTTAAACGTTTGGGTAAAAAAGTTGCAGGCAATGTCAAACAGGCATTGGTCGTACCGGGTTCGGGTTTGGTCAAACAGCAGGCTGAAGCAGAAGGTTTGGATGTTATTTTCAAAAACGCAGGTTTTGAATGGCGCGAACCGGGGTGTTCGATGTGTTTGGCCATGAATGCTGATCGCTTGGAAGCGGGGGAGCGCTGTGCGTCTACCTCCAATCGCAATTTTGAAGGACGCCAAGGCGCAGGTGGACGTACTCATTTAGTGAGTCCTGCAATGGCTGCTGCTGCTGCAATCGAAGGCCATTTTGTCGATGTTCGCGCTTTGGCGTAAATTTAACCTTGATTCAATCTAAAATTTTGTATAAGGAGAGAAAATGCGTAAATTATTGGTTTTAGCTTTGGCTTCTATGATGTTGCTATCTGCGTGTAATACGTTCCGCGGTGCAGTCAATGGCGTGGGTAAAGATACGACAGCGGCAGGCACTTGGATTCAGGAAAAAGTCCCTGCGAATCCACAGCCAGCGCCACAACCCCAGTATTGAACTGGTACTCGTGTTTTATTGTTTTTAACCACAGGAGGTAATGATGCGTAAATTATTGGCTTTGGTGGCAGTAAGTTTGATGGTTTTGACCGGTTGCAACACCATTCGAGGCACTGTGAATGGTGTGGGTAAAGACACTTCAGCAGCAGGAACATGGATTCAGGAAAAGGTTCCAGCTAATTAATGGATTACTAATTTGATTAACTGTGATCAAACTGTGATGCATGACTTGCGTCACAGGGTTGGTTTTTTTATTAAATGTTTTTTTAACGCAATTTTGTACGATTTGGAATAGTAATGGAACAGTTCACCATCCACACCGGTTTGGTCGTGCCTTTGGATCGAGAAAATGTTGATACCGACGCGATTATCCCTAAGCAGTTTTTGAAATCCATTGCCCGAACAGGTTTTGGTGAAAATTTGTTTGATGAATGGCGCTACATGGACGTGGGGCAGCCCGGTCAGGATAATTCCAAGCGTCCGATCAATCCCGATTTTGTGTTGAATCATGCGCGTTATCAAGGCGCGAGCGTCTTACTGGCGCGTGATAATTTTGGCTGCGGTTCTTCACGCGAACATGCGCCGTGGGCACTGCAACAATATGGTTTTCGTGCTGTGATTGCACCATCTTTTGCTGATATTTTCTTTAACAATTGCTATAAGAATGGTTTGTTACCCATTGTTTTAAAAGAAAAAGAAGTTGACCAATTGTTTGATATGACCAAAGCGCATGTAGGCTTTGAAGTAACTATTGATTTGCCGGAGCAAACGGTTCGTGCGGGTGATTCTGTATTCAAATTTGATATTACTGAGTTTCGTAAATACTGCTTGGTCAATGGGTTTGATGACATCGGTTTGACTTTGCGTCACTCGGACGAAATTCGTGCGTTTGAAAATCAACACTTGATGAAATATCCTTGGTTGGCAAATGCGCAATTGAACTCAAATAAAGTGGGTGGTTAAGTTAGCTATAGATTTGCAGCCATATCATTTTTTATTAATTGTTAAAGATATTAGGTAAGACAACATGACACAGCATATTTTATTACTACCGGGCGATGGCATTGGTCCAGAAATCATGGCGCAGGGCGTACGCGTTTTAGAAAAGCTCAAATCTGAAGGATTGGATATTACTTGGGATAGCGCCTTAATTGGGGGTTGCGCCGTAGATGCAACCGGTGTTCCGCTGCCACAAGAGACTTTGGACAAAGCCTTGGAAGCCGATGCGGTACTGCTCGCAGCGGTCGGTGGCCCGCAGTACGACGTATTGCCACGTGAACAGCGGCCAGAGCGCGGTTTACTGGCGATTCGCAAAGAAATGAATGTGTTTTCGAATCTGCGTCCGGCTTTGGTTTATCCAGAGTTGGTGGCGGCTTCAACCTTGAAACCTGAAGTGGTTTCAGGCTTGGACATCATCATTGTGCGCGAATTGGTGGGCGATATTTATTTTGGCGAACCACGTGGTATCGAAATGCGCAATGGTGAGCGCGTTGGCTTTAACACAATGATTTACAGCGAGTCAGAAATCCGTCGTATTGCACACAGTGCGTTCAAAACCGCGCAAAAACGCAGCAAAAAGCTGTGCTCTGTCGACAAGATGAATGTATTGGAAAGCACTCAATTGTGGCGTGATGTGATGATTGAAGTATCTGCTGAGTATCCAGATGTTGAATTGAGTCACATGCTGGTGGATAACGCTGCGATGCAGTTAATTCGTAATCCGAAGCAGTTCGACGTGATGGTCACCGGTAATATTTTTGGTGACATTCTGTCTGATGCCGCATCTATGCTGACCGGTTCCATCGGTATGTTGCCATCCGCGTCGTTGGATACCAATGGTAAAGGCTTGTATGAGCCGATTCACGGTTCTGCGCCGGACATTGCGGGTAAAAACTTAGCCAATCCATTGGCCATGATTTTGTCGATCGCTATGATGCTGCGCCACAGCCTTGGCCAAACAGCTGCCGCTGATCGTGTGGATCATGCTGTTAAATCTGTATTGGCACAGGGTTATCGTACCGGTGACATTATGACTGAAGGTGGTAAAAAAGTAGGCACGGTTGAGATGGGTGATGCAGTATTGGCTGCTTTGTCAGCCGCTTAATTTAAAATTTTATTTGATGTTTCTTGGAGTAGATGATGCAACGAGTGGGTTTGGTAGGTTGGCGTGGTATGGTCGGTTCGGTTCTGATGGACCGTATGGTTGCGGAAAATGATTTCGCACATTTTGAACCCGTCTTTTTCAGCACGAGTAACGCGGGTGGCGCAGCACCGACGATGGCAAAATCGGACGGTGTATTGCACGACGGTAACAACGTGGATGAACTCAAGACCTGCGACATTATTTTGACTTGCCAAGGTGGTGACTATACCAACGAAATTTTCCCTAAGTTGCGCGCAGCCGGCTGGAATGGTTACTGGATTGACGCAGCATCCAGCTTGCGTATGGCTGATGATGCGATCATCGTCCTTGACCCGGTGAATATGCCAGTGATTCAAGACGGCTTGAGCAAAGGTGTGAAAAACTATATCGGTGGTAACTGTACCGTGAGTTTGATGATGATGGCTTTGGATGGCTTGTTCAAAGCGGATTTGATCGACTGGATGACTTCAATGACGTATCAAGCGGCATCAGGCGGCGGCGCGGCCAATATGCGTGAGCTGGTGAATCAAATGGGCTTGTTGAACAAAGAAGTGGCCGATTTGTTGGCTGATCCACGTTCATCTATCTTGGAAATCGATCGTAAAATCTCTGCGAAAATGCGCGAAGAAAACTACCCAGCGGATCACTTCGGTGTGCCATTGGCAGGCAGCTTGATTCCGTGGATCGACAAAGATTTGGGTAACGGTCAGTCCAAAGAAGAATGGAAAGGCGCTGCAGAAACCAACAAAATCTTGGGTAAAGCGGAAGGTCAAGCCGGTTTTATCAATGTCGAAGGCCTGTGCGTGCGCATCGGCGCGATGCGTTGCCACAGCCAAGCCTTGACCATCAAACTGAAAAAAGATGTGCCGTTGGACGAAATCAACGACATGTTGGCCAAAGCCAATGACTGGGTGAAAGTGGTGCCTAATGAGCGTACTGCGTCCATGAATGATTTGACGCCGACTGCGGTAACGGGCACTTTGACCGTTCCAGTAGGTCGTTTGCGTAAAATGGCGATGGGCGGTGAGTATCTGTCAGCCTTTACCGTAGGCGATCAATTGCTGTGGGGTGCTGCTGAGCCATTGCGTCGTGTATTGCGCATTATTTTGGCACAGGCTTAATCCGATTCTGCAATGAAGGGATGTTATGCAAAAAACGACACACGGCTTTTTAACTAAGATGCAATCGCGACGAGCTCGTTCGCGTCAGATGGTGGCAGGAGGGCTTATCCTCGCTATGTGTGGTTTGAGCAGTATCAATTTGCATGCCAAGCCGATGACCGAAACCGCCGTAGCATCACGCACGATTCGTGTTGATGATGCCGGTGTCATGTTGCAAGTGCGTAATGGCGACTCTTTGCGCGACATTGCTCAGTACTATTCACGCAAGCATAACATTCCGTTTCAAAAAACGTTTGATCTGCTGATTCAGGCAAATCAGTCTCAACTGCCGGGTGGCGATCCGAATCGTATGCAGGTTGGGGCTCAGATTTTACTGCCGAATCTGAATGCAAAAACTTCTGGTGTGGCGGCTACTTCGAGTGTTGAAGCGCCCCCAGCTTCTGTAGCTGAGCAGGCCAAGACGACTGCACCACAGATAAATTCTGCAAACTCTGTTGAAAAAGTTGCGCCACAATCAGGTGATTCGATAGCGCAGCCAAAGTCATGGCTGATGGGACTGCCTAAATCTTTATGGGCATTGCTTGTGCCAGTGCTGCTGCTTTGTTTGGGTGTGGCTTATTTGATGCGCCGCCCGCGTGGTGATTCGGGGCACGCTGTTCCAACTGTTTCTGATGTCGACGCATCTATAAACCAGATTGAACAGGAGGCAGCAGTCAGTCCAATGAATGAGGGGCATGTTTCGGCTCCTTCTGCATTCACAGCCAAAGATGTCTCCAGCGAAAATGTAGACTCATGGTTTGATTCATCTCGAAAAGCAACGGAAACACACGCTGCTGATGCCGTTGAGTCTATCACTGAAAAAGCATCTGAACCTGTCGTTACTGAAGTTGCTGCAAAACCTGTTATTCAATCGGTTACTGCAAATGTAGCTGTGCCAGAGTCGCAAACAAAATTCGTGAGTGAGCAGTCATTTGTGAAGCAGGAGGCAGCGCTTGCTCAAGTCGAGAGCGTTTCAGAACCTGCATCTGCTCAATCAGCATTGCTCAATTCTAATTCGGTCGAAAGGCAAGACCAGTCTGAAAATGCAGTAACAGGCACATTGGTAGAAGAAAAAGGTTCGATAGTCACAGACTTAGTTACCGAAAACACATTGGTTAACGAAGAAGCCACTGAAGTTTTGCCCGAAGCGGCAGGAGAAATTCAACATCGTTTCAAACAGGCTTTGCATGGCTTGACTGCGGATCTGTTGGATTTGCGCCAAGTGCCTGTCAATAAAACGACAGACACCACTCAACCGATTATGCCAACAGCTGCTTCAACTGCCTCTTTGGCTGCAACCTCTGCCGGAGCTGCTTCACGTTTGAATATCAATCATCTGCTGCGTCAATATGCCGATAACACTTTGGATAAAGCCGATCAGGTGAATTACTACGCTTTGGCCGAGCGCACCCGTCTGCAAAAATGGATGAGTATGCAGTCGGAGGATGATTTGCTGAGCCATGCGCAAAAAGCTTATGGACAAGGCTATCCGAATGTCGCTCATCATATTTTGAACGAAGTCTTACTGCGTGGCAATGCAGTGCAATCAACGCGGGCGCTGGATTTGCGCAATCAATGGCATATTCAAACACTGCGACAAAACGCCCAACAGAATTGGGGCAACTGATGCCGCGTATCGCCTTGGGTTTGCAATACGACGGTCGAGCGTATCAGGGTTGGCAGTCGCAAACCCACGGTCAGACGGTGCAGGACACGCTGGAGACGGCGCTGCATCGTTTTGCTACCATGCCCATCGCTGTGCAATGCGCGGGTCGTACCGATACGGGCGTTCATGCGCTGGAGCAGGTGGTGCATTTTGATGTCTCACTGGAGCGCGATATGCATGCATGGGTGCGGGGTGTGAATGCGTTTTTGCCCGACACAATTGCGGTACGGTGGGCGAAAGAGGTTCAGCCGGAGTTTCATGCGCGCTTTGATGCGTACCGACGCACTTACCATTACCTGATTTACAACCATGCGGTGCGTTCGCCCATTTGGGCGGGGCGCGCGGGTTGGTATCATCACCCGCTGGATGTGGATAAAATGCACGAGGCAGCGCAAGCTCTGGTGGGCGAGCACGATTTCTCTGCATTTCGCGCAGCGGAGTGCCAAGCCAAATCGCCTGTGAAAACCATGTATCGCATCGATGTGCAGTGTTATGGTGATGCGGTGGTGGTGAGCTTGAGTGCGAATGCATTCTTGCATCACATGGTGCGCAACATCGTGGGTAGCCTGATTTACATAGGCGCGGGCAAGCAGCCGACGGATTGGTTGGGGTTTTTATTGCAACAAAAAAATCGCCATTTGTCCGCACCGACATTTTCTGCGGCTGGTTTATATCTATCCGCGATTCATTATCCCGAACACCATCAATTACCCGCGCCGCGCGATGATTTTGCACAGGCCTTGGGTTTGGCTCAATAAACATCATGCGAACTCGAGTGAAATTTTGCGGTTTTACCCGCGAAGAAGACATACAAACAGCCGTATCGCTGGGTGCGGATGCGCTGGGCTTCGTGTTGTATGAAAAAAGTCCCCGCTACGTCACGCCCGAGCGCGTGGCGCAATTGTGCGCGCATGTGCCGGCTTTTGTCTCGACAGTCGCTTTATTCGTCAACGCCGATGAAGCGCAGGTTCAATCTGTATTGCAAAAAGCACCGATACGGACTGTGCAACTGCATGGTGATGAATCGTTCGAGTTTGCGCTACACTTACAGCAGACGCTGAATATTCCCGTGATTAAAGCCGTGCGCGTGAATGCCCAGACCGATTGGGGGCAAATCGCACAATATATCGATCAACTGAGTGGTGTATTACTGGATTCGGACAGCGCGGGTTATGGCGGTTCGGGTCATGGTTTTGATTGGGATGAGATTCCACAACCATTGCGCGCGCGCATCATCCTCAGTGGCGGCTTAACGGTGGACAGTATCGGCGAAGCCATTGCCCAAATTACACCGTATGCGGTGGATGTGTCCTCAGGCATTGAGGCGGCCAAAGGCATTAAAGATGCCGATAAAATGTGTGCGTTTATGCAAAACGTATTGAGATAAGAAATAAGCAAAAGGAAACAACGATGTACAACTATCCTGATGACAAAGGACATTTCGGTATTTATGGCGGACGCTTCGCGTCGGAGACGCTGATCCCCGCGCTGGACGAGTTGAACGAAGCATATCGCACCATCGTGCCATCACCCGAGTTTCAGCAAGAATTTGCCTACGAATTGAAACATTTCGTTGGTCGTCCGTCCCCGATTTACCATGCCAAACGCTTGTCAGAAGAAAACGGTGGGGCGCAGATTTACCTCAAACGCGAAGACCTCAATCACACCGGTGCGCATAAAATCAACAACGTCATTGGTCAAGCACTGCTCGCGCGCCATATGGGCAAACCGCGCGTGATTGCCGAGACTGGTGCAGGGCAGCATGGCGTGGCGACAGCCACCATCTGTGCGCGTTTTGGCCTGCAATGTGACGTGTATCAAGGCGCAGAGGATGTGGCGCGTCAGGCGGCGAATGTGTACCGCATGAAATTACTGGGAGCGAACGTGATTCCAGTGGAATCTGGTTCGCGCACGCTTAAAGACGCGCTGAATGAAGCCATGCGCGACTGGGCGACCAACGTGGAAAATACCTTCTACATCATCGGTACTGTTGCAGGGCCGCATCCATATCCGGCGATGGTGCGCGATTTTCAGCGCGTGATCGGCGATGAATGCTTGGCGCAAATGCCGGAAATGCTCGGCGCAAACCGCCAGCCAGATGCGGTGGTGGCGTGTGTGGGCGGTGGCTCAAACGCGATGGGGATTTTTTACCCGTACATTCCGTACGAAAATGTCAAATTGTATGGCGTAGAAGCCGCAGGTGATGGCATCGACACCGCTCGTCATGCGGCTTCGCTGCAAAAAGGCTCGCCGGGTGTGTTGCACGGCAATCGCACCTATGTGCTGCAAGACAAAAATGGACAAATTATTGAAACGCATTCAGTATCAGCGGGTCTGGACTACCCGGGCGTCGGGCCGGAGCACGCGTGGCTCAAAGACATGGGGCGCGCGCAGTACGTCCCGATCAACGATGCCGAGGCATTGGCGGCGTTTCACACGCTGTGTCGAGTTGAGGGGATTATTCCGGCGTTAGAATCCTCGCACGCGGTGGCGTATGGTTTGAAATTGGCTAAAACCATGTCACCGGACCTAGTGGTGTTGGTCAATCTATCTGGACGTGGTGACAAAGACATGCACACCGTTGCCGAAAAAAGTGGTTTGAAGCTGTAATCCGCTGCTGTCATACAATAAAGGAGCTCAAATAAAGCGCAAGGCAAAAAACTTGGCGCTTTTTATATGTGGTTTAATGGCATTACTCAGTAAATATTTAAAGGAGGCAATCATGAACCTATTCAAACATAGCTGGTTGAAAAGCATCTGGATGGCCTTAATGGCATCTGTATTACTTGCAGGAGTGTCAGGGTGTGCAACCATCAAGGCAAGTGAAGTGACCGAAACCACAACTCAAAGGAGCAAAAATCTGGCTTATGAGGATGCCATTTTGGGTATGGGGCAGCCAACGGGTGACAATATCAGCGAAGAGGCGCGTAATTTCCTCGCATTAATCGGCCAGAAACAAACCTATCTACTGATTGAGGGAGCGGATGATATCAAATCCATCGTAAAAAATTTGGATGGTCGCTTGATCGGGGTGAATCAAGATCAGGAGTTTATTGAGATGTCTTTATTGCAAGATAGCAAAGATATTCAGAGGGTCTCAGGTGATGTGCGTATTACCTACAATAGACCCACTGATAGACTGACCGCACAGGAACGCAAAACTTTAGAGCAACTCAAATTCACCACGGTTAAAGATGGTCAAATCCATCAGCGCACTGTATCCATACAGGCCATTGTGTACCCGCCAGCCAAAAATTTACAGGCGATTCAATCTCAGTTCAAACAAACCCGCCATGTCAACTTTTATCGAACAGAATATAAGCAAAAAAACAACCCACTGCGTGCCATATTATTACCATTGGGTGTGGCGTTTGATGTGGTGACTGCACCGATTCAAATTCCGATTTGGTATTTTGCTCTAAAAAACATGAAAATAATGTGATTTTCAAGCATCTATACCCATAATAAAAAGGCAATAGAAAAATATCCATCGCCTTTTTATTTGAAACGGTTTTATTCGCTTTGTGCATCACCCATTGCTTTAGAAATATCGCGCGCGGCATCATGCAATAGCTTTAACCATGATTCTTGCATGCGATTGGCTGGGGCGGAGATGGACAGCCCCGCGATAACCTGATGCGCATCATCGTAAATCGCTGCGGCCATGCACGACACGCCTATTTCGAGCTCTTCGTGATCGCGTGCAGTTTGCGTTTGACGCACGGTTTCTAACTCTTTGGACAATTTTTCCAGTGAGCTGATGCTATTCGGCGTGTTGCCTTTGAGCTGAGTGCGTTTGGCGTAGTCCAGTAGCGCGGCTTTGTCGTAGGTGGATAAAAATAATTTGCCGGTCGAGGTCAAATGCAAAGGCGCATGACCGCCAATGGCACGTACCACCTGCATCCCTGAGCGCTCGGAGAAGGCTCGCTCGATATAAACAATTTCGTCGTTTTGGCGGATGGACAGGTTGATGGTCTGGCTGATTTGCTGCTGCAAACGGCGCATGATTGGCAGGGCAACAGAGCGTACATTCAAACGTGCTTTCACCAGATTGCCGAGTTCAAGTAAGCGCATGCCGAGCTGATAGTGACCAGAGCTGGGGCGATGCACGATGCGTGCCAGTACCAGATCGTTCAAAATTCGATGCGTGGTTGAAATATTTAGACTGGATTGCTCGGCGAGAAATTTTAACGAGAGGGGTTGGTTGTAGCGTGCCAGAATATTGAGCAGATCGTTGGTACGCTCCAGCACCTGAATGGTCGGGCGCGTGGCTTCATTTTTCGTCGCATCAGAGCGGACAGCTTCAGTATTGGGCGTTTTCATAGTAGTCTAACTGCTGAATTAAGCGCAAATAAAATTCGTAGCGCAGCGGTGAAATGTCGTCGTTTTCCACCGCGTCGATGATGGCGCAGGCCGGCTCGTGCACATGGGTACAGTTGTGAAATTTGCACTGGCCGAGCAGCGGGGCGAATTCGGGCATGGCGTGCTGAATCTGCGAGAGTGAAAACTGCGCCATGCCGAATTGTTCAAAACCCGGCGAGTCGATGATCTGCGTGCGTTCGCCGTTCAAATCGCAGTCAAACAAGCGCGAAAAAGTTGTGGTGTGTTTGCCAGTATTCAATACGTTTGAAATCTCGCGCGTGCGTAGGTTTGCCGATGGAATCAGCGCATTGATGAGCGAGGATTTGCCCATGCCGCTTTGTCCCATGAATAGTGTGGTTTTGCCTGCGAGCGCAGGGATGAGTTCGGTGTTCAGACTCTCCGGCTGATTGGCGGATACTTCAATCACCCGGTAGCCGAGCGATTGATACAGATCGAGCCGCTCACGTGCGAATTCCAGTAATTCGGCTACGTCCACTTTATTTAAAACGATCAGCACGTCGATTTCGGCCACATGCGTGCAGATCAGCGCGCGCCCGATCAGCTCGTCGGAGAATCCGGGTTCGGTCGCGCAGACGATGGCGACTTGGTCGATATTGGCCGCGAGATTTTTCTGCTTGTTAAACTCTGAGCGGTAAAATAAATTGTGTCGATCGTGCACGCCTTCAATCGCACCCTGATACGTCATATTCGATTCGCCCGCCATCGCGCTCAGTGTGGTTTTGACCACATCGCCGACCGCGTAGCCTTGCTTTTTACCACGTGCGACCAGTTGCACCCATTGCGGTTGCGCGT
>CAYZVI010000009.1:0-23007 GCA_964481695.1 uncultured Hydromonas sp.
GGTAAAGTAATCGGCACACCGAGCTTCCAAGCGGGTAAAATCACGCGCGTGAGCGCGTGGTTGAGCGAGCGAGGAGCGGATTGGGGACAAGTGAGCAGTTTCTTTTATTCCGATTCGATTAACGATGTCCCGTTGCTTGAAAAAGCGACGTTCCCAATTGCCTGCAATCCCGATACGAATTTGCGTATTATCGCTTTGACCCGGCGCTGGCCGATTTTAGAATTATTTGCGTCGCCATGATGGGCGGCGCTGAAACCATGAAACAATAATGATTAGAACTTTTATCAAACAACTATTCACCCCAAAAGGCCGTAAAAATGCAGCTGCGTCGGATTCAAGTGCAGAGGCCTCGGGTTCATCAAACGTGGTGAAAAGCGCGGGTACGTCGCGTGAGGCGAAGAAAAGGCTCAAGGCACGCGCACAAAAAACCGTGACGCACAAGGCTCATTCATATCCGGCGAAAAAGCACGGCATCAATCCGCGCCATATTCCTGAGTCCGCGCGCGTGGTCAGCGAAACGCTGGCTGAAGCGGGTTTTGATGCCTACGTCGTGGGCGGTGCGGTGCGCGACTTGATGCTCGGGCATATTCCGAAGGATTTTGACGTTGCGACCAATGCGCGCCCCGAACAAATTTTGAAACTGTTTCGTCGTTCGCGCATCATTGGTCGACGTTTTCGCATCGTGCATGTGCTGCACAAACGCGACTTGATTGAAGTAACGACTTTTCGCTCGGACAATTTGGAAGATCAGGAAACCGACGAACATGGACGCGTACTGCGTGACAATGTCTATGGCAATATTGAAAGCGACGCCTCTCGCCGCGATATGACCATCAATGCGCTGTACTACGATGTGAAGCGCCAAGTGGTGCTTGATTATCACGGTGGCGTGAGCGATCTGAACGATCAGGTGCTGCGTATTATTGGCAATCCGACCACGCGTTTTCGCGAGGATCCAGTGCGCATGCTGCGTGTTCTACGATTTATGGCCAAGTGTAACTTTGAGGTTGAAGCGCATACGTTGGAAGCGATGCAGGAGAGCTGCGATCTGCTTGACAATATTCCTTCCGCGCGTTTGTTTGACGAAACACTGAAGTTTTTTAGCACCGGTCACGCACTCAGAAGTTTTGAGGTGTTGCAGCAGCAAGGATTCACCGAGTACCTCATGCCAGTGCTACATGAAGTGGTACAGACCGAACACGGCTTGGATTGGGTGCGTGCGGTGCTGGCGCAGACCGATGAGCGTGTGCATGAGGATAAATCCATTTCACCGGGATTCTTGTTCGCCGCTCTGATGTGGCCGAAAGTAGAACAGCAGTGGAAAAAGCACCAGCAACACAATCCAGTGGTTGTGGCTTTGGATCTGGCGATGGCCGATGTGCTGGATCAACACGAGCAGGTTGGCTTGACCAAACGCTTCATCGGCGATATGCGCGATATATGGAGCTTGCAACCGCGTCTGGAGCGCCGTTTGCCGCGTCAAGTGCAACGCGTGCTGGAAAATCAACGTTTCCGCGCGGGTTATGACTTCTTGCTGTTGCGTGCGCAACGCGGGCATTTGGGCGAAGAGGGCATGGAGGTCGCGACGTGGTGGGGCGATATGTATGCCGCGAATGGCGCAGAGCGTCATCGCATGATAGAAACACTGCGTCTGCAACCGAAAAAAGCCAATGCAACAGAAGGTGACGCCACTGCGCCAAAAAAACGCCGCCGTCGTCGAAAACCCAAAGCCAAAACCGCATCGGTTGCCAACGATGCACCTCAATCAACGGACAATGAGTCATGACAAACGCCAAGCAGACTGAAGAAAGCATCGACGCATTCATCGGTATTGGCGGCAATCTCGGACAGGCACGGGCAACAGTGCTGGCGGCGATTGAGGCGCTGGCGCAGTTACCACAAACGCTGTTGACTGCTCGCTCACCACTGTATGGCAGTGCGCCGCTGGGTGTGAATGCCGATGGTCCGACGTATGTCAATGCCGTGGCACAGTTGCACACTCGTTTATCCGCTGACGAATTACTCAGCGAATTACACCGCATTGAGCGGCACTATGGGCGTGAGCGTACCTATAAAAATGCCGCGCGCACATTGGATTTGGATATTTTGCTGTACGGCGATGCGGTCATACATAACGATGCGCTCACCATTCCACATCCGCGTATGCATGAGCGTGCCTTTGTGCTGTACCCACTATTTGACCTCAAGCCTGACATCTCATGGCATAATGCACTCGGTCAAAGGGTGTATGCCCGCGATTTAAAAA
Source organism: uncultured Hydromonas sp. (assembly GCA_964481695.1). Lineage (GTDB taxonomy): Bacteria > Pseudomonadota > Gammaproteobacteria > Burkholderiales > Burkholderiaceae > CTSOIL-112. The sequence continues at coordinate 2,267 of CAYZVI010000009.1, forward strand.
TATACGTCGCTGATCAAGATATCACGCGACTGGACTAATTTGGAGAAAACGATGAGCCAAACCGCCGCTTATGGGAATGCTGCAGCTGAGACACCTGATGTCGCTGCTGCAAAACCGCTTAAGCCGATTTCATTGACCGTATTGCAGGAAATGAAAGCCAAGGGGGAGAAAATCGCCATGCTGACTTGCTACGACGCATCGTTTTCGGCTTTGCTCGACACCCAGCATGTGGATTGTATTTTGGTCGGTGACTCGCTGGGCAATGTGATTCAGGGGCAGCGCACCACCATTCCGGTCAAAATGGAGGATGTGGTATACCACACCAAGGCCGTTTTGCGCGGGTTGTATACACGTCCGCAATCGCGCGCGTGGGTAGTGGCCGATATGCCATTCGGCTCCTATGGCACAACCGAAGATGCGTTGCACAATGCGGTAAAGTTAATGCAAGCAGGCGCGCACATGGTCAAACTCGAAGGCGGCGCGTGGCTCGCGGACACTGTGCGTCTGCTGGTGAGTAACGGTATTCCGGTGTGCGCGCATTTGGGTTTGACACCACAGTCGGTGTATCAACTGGGTGGTTTTAAGGTTCAGGCAAAAACCAACGCGGCGGCGGATCAACTGCTGCAAGACGCATTGGCGCTGCAAGACGCCGGAGCCAGCATGTTGGTCATCGAAGCTGTACCGATGCATGTGGGCAAATTTGTGACTGAACACGTGAAGATGGTCACCATTGGCATTGGCGCGGGTAAAGATACCGACGGTCAGGTATTGGTGTTGTACGATATGCTGGACGTATTTCCAGGTAAAAAAGCTAAATTTGTCAAAAATTTCATGCAAGGTAAATCCAGTATTGCAGAAGCAGTCGCTGAGTATGTGGCGCAAGTTAAATCCGGTGAGTTTCCACAGCCAGAGCACGGCTTTACCGGAGGTGTTTAATGCTACAGAAGCTGAGCTTATCCATAGTTGCTCCAGTGCTCTTGATGGCATGTCAAACGAAGCCGAGCAATCCTCAACCCAAGCCAGAGGCAAAATCAACGGCAATGCAAATTTGCAAATCTCGCCCTGATTTTTGTACTATGCAATATGATCCTGTCTGTGGTTATGACTCAGCTGGAAAACAACTGCGTACATACGGCAACGCGTGCAGCGCCTGCGGTCATTTAGAGGTGCATAGCCACACACCGGGCGAATGCAACGATACAAAACGTCAATAATTTAACTTATCTACGAATACAGTTTCAGGAATCAACATGCGAATTATTTCCGATATCAACGAATTACGCTCACAAATGCACGGACAAAACCGTGTTGCATTCGTGCCGACGATGGGCAATTTGCACGAAGGGCATTTGAGCCTGATGCGCTTGGCGGCGGTGCATGGTGATCCGGTGGTGGCCAGTATTTTTGTCAACCGTTTGCAATTCGGTCTGAATGAAGATTTTGATAAATACCCGCGTACTTTGCAGGTTGATGCGGATAAACTGGAAAAAGAGCATGTCTATGTGCTGTTCGCACCGACGGAAAAAGAACTGTATCCTGAGCCGCAAGAGTACCGCGTTCAACCACCTACCCAGTTGGGTGATATTCTCGAAGGCGAATTTCGCCCGGGGTTTTTTCAAGGTGTGTGCACGGTGGTACTCAAACTATTTTCCTGCGTGCAGCCGAAAGTCGCGGTGTTTGGGAAAAAAGATTACCAGCAATTGATGATTATTCGTTCAATGGTGCGTCAGCTCGCGCTGCCGGTGGAAATTATTGCGGCAGAAACCGTACGCGATGCGGATGGTTTGGCGCTGTCCTCGCGTAATCAATATCTATCGGCTGAAGAACGCGCCGAAGCGCCGCGTTTGTATCGTGTGCTCAATCAAGTGCGTGAGCGATTGCTCGCCGATGTGTCTAAAAATGCTGATCAACTGGCGCAATTGGAACTAGATGCCATGAATGATTTGATTGAGCATGGCTGGAAACCCGACTACATCGCGATTCGTCGCCAACATGACTTGCTTGAGCCGGCAGCAGAGCAGGTGCGTGCTGGAGTGCCTTTGGTTATCCTTGCCGCAGCACGTTTGGGTACGACGCGTCTGATCGATAACCTTGAAATCTAATCACTTTATCAATCCTTTTTCATCATTTAATTTTGGAGAAACCGATGATTCAACGCATGGACAGCAACAATCGCATGAGCCAAATCGTGGTATACAATGGCGTGATATATCTCGCCGGACAAGTGGACGAGTCCGACAAAGGTGGTTCAATCAAGGAACAAACCGCCAACGTACTCAAACAAATTGATGATCTGCTGGCCAAAGCAGGCACGGATAAAACTCAGCTGCTCAGCGCGACCATCTATCTGACGGATATCAAAACCTTTGGTGAAATGAACGAAGCGTGGCAAGCGTGGGTATCACCGCAAGGTTTGCCAACGCGTGCCACCGTAGAAGTCGGTGCGCTCGCAGCGCCACAATACGGTGTGGAAATCGTTGCAACGGCTGCGGTGAAAGGTTAAATAGCGACTATCTGCGTATTCAAACGCTGCTTTTAGCCAATCAAAAGGTGTGCTTTAATGCACACCTTTTGTTTTTACGGAGCATGCGTTTTATTAAAGTTAGGCCATTCATTGTGTCGAGCACGTTTTTTATGGTCAACGTCTATTCTTGCTTATCTGCTTAAATTTAAAAATGAAAGAGTACTCATACTGGTTCATATAGCACGGTTTTGCTATGATGCGCCTAAGATTAAATCAACCGTATTTCACCATGGATGTCAAAATTGAACAAAGCTGGAAAAATGCCTTGGCGCATGAATTTGCGCAGCCGTATTTCGAGCAAATCAAAGCCGGCCTGCTCGCCTGTAAAAATGCAGGCAAAACCTTTTATCCGCGTGGCAGCCTGATTTTCAATGCCTTTGACACCACGCCGCTCCCAGACGTGAAGGTCGTGATCCTCGGACAAGACCCGTATCATCAGCCAAATCAAGCGATGGGGCTGTCGTTTTCCGTGCCGCATGGTGTGGCGATACCGCCGTCCTTGCGCAATGTGTATAAGGAGTTGGCGCGTACGATGGATGGTTTTGTCATTCCGAATCACGGCGATTTGACGCATTGGGCGCAGCAAGGCGTGTTTTTGCTCAATGCGGTACTGACCGTGGAGCAAAGTCGTGCGGCGAGCCACGCTGGATTGGGTTGGCAAAACTTCACCGACGCGGTGATTCGCACGATTTCCGAGCACAACGATGGCGTGGTGTTCATGCTCTGGGGCAATTTTGCCAAGAAAAAAGCCGAGCTGATCGACGCGCGCAAACACCACATTTTGACCGCCGTGCATCCGTCACCGTTGGCTGGCGGGGGCTTTGCCGGTTGTAATCATTTTGCCCAAGCCAACGAGCTGCTAATCGCTCAGGGTAAAGCGCCGATTGATTGGCAGGTCTGAGTATGGTCTCTATTTTCGGGCAAATAAGCCTGCTTATCTTTGCTGAAACTATGGGCAAGGGCGGGGGCTTCCTTTATAATAACAAGTTGCTTGTGTCGCACTGGTTTAAAAGTACGGCTCATTAATCCCAATTCAATCAAACGGTGTTTTTATGAAATACATTTCTACCCGCGGTCACATTGGTGGCGAACAATTCTGCGATATTTTATTGGGCGGTTTGGCGCCGGATGGCGGTTTGTATTTGCCGGAAACTTATCCACAAATCTCTAAAGCCGAATTGGCTTCTATGCGTCACTTGTCCTACGCTGAATTGGCATTTGCTATTTTCAGTAAATTTGTGACCGATATTTTGCCGGAGGATTTGGCACCATTGGTTTCCAAAACCTATGCGCCGCAGGTGTTCATCAATGCGCGTCCGAGCCATTGGATTGAGGACATCACGCCATTGACCCAACTGGGAGTAGAAAAAGGCACAACGTTGTCTTTACTGGGCTTGTCTAATGGGCCGACGCTGGCGTTCAAAGACATGGCAATGCAACTGCTGGGCAATTTATTTGAATATGTTTTGGCGCGTCGCGGACAGCATCTGAATATTTTGGGTGCGACCTCGGGCGATACCGGCAGCGCAGCAGAATATGCGATGCGCGGTAAACATGGTGTCAAAGTATTCATGCTCACGCCGAAAGGCAAAATGAGCCGTTTCCAGACCGCTCAGATGTATAGCTTGCAAGATGAAAATATTTTCAATATCGCGATTGAAGGCGTATTTGATGATGCACAGGATATCGTGAAGGCCGTGTCGAACGATCATGCGTTCAAAGCAAAATACAGCATCGGTACGGTCAATTCGATCAACTGGGCGCGTGTGATGGCGCAGGTGGTGTACTACTTCAAAGGCTATTTTGCCGCGACCGAAAACGACGATCAGCGCGTGTCATTCACCGTGCCGTCGGGTAACTTTGGCAATATCTGCGCGGGTCACATTGCGCGCCAAATGGGCTTGCCGATTGATAAATTGGTCGTAGCGACCAATGAAAATAATGTTTTGGATGAGTTCTTCAAAACAGGTGTGTATCGTGTGCGCGATGCGAAGAATACGCACCACACCAGCAGTCCGTCGATGGATATTTCCAAGGCGTCGAATTTTGAACGCTTCATTTTCGACCTAATGGGACGCGATGCGGGTAAAACCCGTGCATTATTTGAGCAAGTGGAAAAAACCGGCCAATTCGATTTGTCCGGCACACCAGAGTTTGCAAAAATCCGCGAGCAGTATGGATTTGTGTCTGGTTCGAGCACCCACAATCAACGTGTACAAGCGATTCGTGAGGTGTACCACAATTATAAACAAATCATTGATCCACACACGGCGGACGGTGTTTTTGTTGCCTATCAATACCTAGACAAAGATGTTCCGATGGTCGTGCTGGAAACCGCGCAGGCGGCGAAATTCGAGGATACGATCAAAGAAGCATTGAATTTGATGCCACCGCGTCCGGATGCGACGCATGACATTGAATCATTACCTCAGCGGGTATTCAATCTGCCGAATCAGGTCGATGCGATCAAAGAATTTATTAGCAAACATGCTTAAATTCATTTGAATTCATGGGCTTGAATAACTGTAATTCATGCCCATATTCAAAACAGTTTTTGATTTTTAGCGATCGAGTTTCACAGGAGCAAAACAGATATGAATGAGCAAGAAAAAAACGCCAATCCGATCAATGAAGAGCCAATTCAAGCCGTTGGTGAACCTCAAGACGTGAGTTTGGATTTCAACCAGTTTGATGAAAATGCAGCAGAGCAAACGGAAGTTTCGCCAATGGCTTTGTTGGAAGAAGAAAACGGCCGTTTGAAAGATCAATTGTTGCGTACCGTCGCCGAGATGGAAAACGTGCGTCGTCGTGCAGCTGACGATGTGAGCAAAGCGCATAAATTCGCAATTGAAAAGTTTGCCGAGGCTTTGGTTCCGGTGCAAGACAGCTTGGAAAAAGCGCTGCAAGATCAATCGGGTGATGTCAACGTACTGCGTGAGGGGGTAGATCTAACCTTTAAACAACTCATCGGCGCGCTGGAAAAAGGCGGTGTGGTGGCGGTTGATCCGAAAGGCGAAAAATTCGACCCACATTACCATCAGGCGATTTCCATGATCCCGTCTGAGCTGGAAAGTGGTATGGTGGTAGAGGTGCTACAAAAGGGTTTTAAAATTGCCGATCGCGTCCTGCGTCCAGCACTGGTGATCGTGGCGCAATAAGTTTTTGTTTAAGCAAAAAAAGCGGGAAGTGGATTCCCGCTTTTTTATATGCGTTTTTGGTATTCGATGGTCAGATTTTGATAAAACAGCCGATCAGATTTAGTCATAGGGAAATCATTTAAACTTAAATCGGTATATAGGTTTTGATTATTGATGTAATTTTTCTTGGTGGCAGTGTTGCTCGGATGAGCTAATGCCAAATGTACCATTTTTGGATTTAAATGCTGTGCTACTGATTTTCCGTGTAAAAAACTTGCTTCTTCAGCAACGCCACGGTTCTCGTCATAACGCTGGCTTTTTAGCATGCTGTGTCGATAGGCCATGAAGTTGTTGCAAGTGCTGTATTTTGAAACCGAAGGAATAAAAATAATTCGGCCACTGCTGATGTCATACAAGTAATCGGCACTGCTTCCGATGATTTCGGATTGCGTTTCAATCATTTGGTGATACATAGATGCAATGTATTGATCGCCATACCAGTCATCATCATCCATTGCGCAAATAAAATTTGCACCCCAAGCAAGCGCCATGTCATTGAGTAAATTCCGTTTTTTACCGATCGTTTGCTTTTGTGGTTGCCAAACATAGCATACATCTGGGTCATCGCGTATCCATGATGTTGAGTGCATCTGAGGGCTATCGTCTAAAATAAACCACTTGATCTGAGCATGGCTGATTTGTTGAGATTTGAAATATTGATAAGTTTGGTCTAAAAATTTGGCGCGATTATAGGTAGGGGTTAAAACCGCAATTCGAGCTTCAGCTGGAATTTGTAATTGTTCAAAGATACATTGAGGTGTTTGAATACTGATTTGTAAGGATAGAGGGAGTTTTTCTGGATTGGCTGCGAATAGTTTTTGCCATTCCTGAATAATATTTTTCAATGAAAAATTGGCGCGCCCTGTGACTTTGGGACGTGAATTTTTTTCACTCCATAACCGAATGCGTTCCACGATGGTTGATAAATTATTGCAATCAATCAGCTGTTCAGAATCAGCTAAAACTTCAGCAGCGGCACCGATCGCATGGGTAATCACCGGAACACCCGCTTGGTTGGCCTCAGCAAAAACCAGCCCAAAGGCCTCCGGTAGTTGAGTATTCGGAATCAGTACGGCCAAACTGCGTTGAATTGCTTGATTCATTTCTACACAAGGCAGGCTACCTTGCGTTATCAAATAAGGTTTTTCTTGCTCTATTGATTTTATATAGCCCGGGTTATAAATTTGTAGTTTGTATCGAGCGTCAATTTGATGCAAATATTCAGCAACCTTTATTGCTTGGTCTAAGCCGCGATTAGGACTTGAGGTATAGCTGATTAAATAGGGATCGTATTCCGTATGTGCAATTGGCGCTATATGCTCATCTACGGGGTTATAAATAGTGCGGATGGATAAAGCAAGCTGGCTTTGTCCTGCTTGCCAGCAGGCTTGTTGCAACGTCTGGGCATGATAGAATGAAACAGTGATCGTCGCTACATTGTGTTCCAATAGACATGAGCCTTGTTTCAAAAACAGAGAAGGAAAAGAATTGTGTAGCCAAAAATATTGTTTTGCATTTGGCCATTTTTTTGCTGTTTCAGAGATATGTAAAATATCTCGCTGGTGTATCACGATATTGGGTTCGGAGCATTTGCTGAGCTGAGTGAGCGGTATGTATTCAACCCCAAAATGTTTCTCGACAGATGTTCGATTGTGTTGAGCGACGGTGATACTCGCATTCAAATCAGATGCAAATGCTTCAGCGATGCGTACTAAAGTAGATTCAGACCCTCCCATGCCTTGAGTACGCATTTTTTTGCCATCGTAAGGAGCTGTATTGGTTGGGTCTATGAATAAAATAAGCATATGGTTTTATTTGGTGATGTAACTTATCCGGATTATAAAAGTTTTAAGGGTAAAAGCAATATGAAAGAATCGGTTGTTTTGGTACATGGCCTGTGGATGTCCGGCTATGCTTGCCTGTACTGGCAGCGCTCTGTGCGTCAAACTGGAATGGAGTCGGTCATTTATTCGTATCCGACGGTGTTCAATCGCATGGATCAAAACGCCGAACGCTTGTTTCGCGCGATCAAACGCTTGGCAAAAAGCACAAATAAAGTTCATTTGGTCGGGCACAGTATGGGCGGCATGGTGATTTTGCACATGCTGCGTCGGCACGGGCACACGTTTGGAAAAAATGGTTTGCCGCAGCTGGGGCGTGTGGTGCTGTGTGGCAGCCCAATCAATGGTTCGCATGCAGCGCGCACGGTGCGCAGCTGGCCGGTGTTTGGGCGAGTCTTGGGAAACTCGATCTTGGATTGGTCGGGCATCTCACGAACTCAGTTGCCCGAGCATCTTGATATCGGCGTGATTGCCGGTACGCGTAATTTGGGTTTTGGTCGTATGGTGAAAAGTTTGCCTCAGCCGAGTGACGGTACGGTGAGCTTGGTCGAGACCGAGCTGAAAGGCGGTGAAACCGATCGTGTTTGCATGAAGATTAGTCACGCGGAAATGCTGGTTGCGCCGGCGGTTGGCACGCAGATTGTACATTTTTTACAAAACGGACGATTTTTGCACCGTGCAGACGGATTTTTTAGCGAGCGAGTGCCTCAATAAATTGCGTGAATACGCGCCTACCGTTAGAATAACAATTCATTTTCAAATTATATCAATACCGATAATACCGATTTTAGGAGTTCTCATGCCCGCATACCGTTCCAAAACCTCTACTTCCGGCCGCAATATGGCGGGCGCTCGTGCTTTGTGGCGTGCCACGGGTATGAAGGATGATGACTTTAACAAACCAATCATTGCGATTGCCAACTCGTTCACGCAATTCGTACCGGGTCATGTGCATCTGAAGGATTTGGGACAGCTGGTTGCGCGCGAAATCGAAGCGGCCGGTGGCGTCGCCAAAGAGTTCAACACCATTGCGGTGGACGACGGGATTGCGATGGGGCACGGTGGGATGCTGTATTCCTTGCCATCACGCGAATTGATCGCGGATGCGGTTGAATACATGGTGAATGCGCACTGTGCGGACGCGCTGGTGTGTATTTCCAATTGCGACAAAATCACGCCGGGTATGCTGAATGCTGCGTTACGTTTGAATATCCCTGTGGTGTTCGTATCCGGTGGGCCAATGGAGTCGGGCAAAGCCGTTCTGAATGGCAAAATCATCAAGCTCGATTTGGTCGATGCGATGGTCTCTGCCGCTGATCCGAAAGAGAGCGACGCCGACGTGGCGCAAATTGAGCGTTCAGCGTGCCCAACCTGCGGCTCATGCTCGGGCATGTTCACCGCGAACTCGATGAATTGCCTGACCGAAGCCTTGGGTTTGAGTTTGCCAGGTAATGGTTCTTTGCTGGCAACGCACGCGGATCGCAAAGAATTATTTCTCAAAGCCGGCCGTGTGGCGGTGGATTTGGCCAAACGCTACTACGAGCAAGACGATGCAAGCGTACTGCCGCGTAGCATTGCCAACAAAGCCGCGTTTGAAAACGCCATGTCGCTCGACATCGCTATGGGCGGCTCAACCAACACCATTTTGCACCTGCTCGCCGCAGCACAAGAGGGTGGAGTGGACTTTACCGTTGCCGACATTGATCGCCTGAGCCGCAAAGTACCGAATCTGTCGAAAGTTGCACCCGCTACGCAAAAATACCATATGGAAGACGTACACCGCGCGGGTGGCGTGATGGGTATTTTGGGTGAGCTCGATCGTGCGGGCTTAATCAACCGCGATTGCGCAACCGTGCACAGCGCAAGCATGGGCGACGCGCTCAATACATGGGACATCCAGCGCACACAGGATGCCGCTGTGCACACATTCTACAAAGCAGCGCCGGCCAATGTCCCGTCGCAAGTCGCGTTCTCACAAGACAAACGTTGGGAAACGCTCGATACCGACCGTGCTGACGGCTGTATCCGTGATGCGGCCCATGCGTACAGCACCGACGGCGGTTTGGCCGTATTGTTTGGCAACATTGCGCTGGAAGGTTGCGTGGTCAAAACCGCTGGTGTGGACGAATCCATCCTTAAATTCTCCGGTTTGGCGCGCATTTTCGAGTCACAGGACACGGCGGTAGAGGGGATTTTGGGCGATAAAATCAATGCGGGTGATGTCGTCATCATTCGCTATGAAGGTCCGCGCGGCGGTCCGGGTATGCAGGAAATGCTCTATCCGACCAGCTACCTCAAATCCAAAGGTTTGGGCAAAGCCTGCGCGCTGATTACCGATGGGCGTTTCTCTGGCGGTACGTCGGGTCTGTCCATCGGCCACGTGTCACCGGAAGCGGCGGAAGGTGGAGCAATCGGCCTGATCGAGGAAGGCGATATGATTGACATCGACATTCCGAACCGCACGATCAATGTACGCATCAGCGACGAAGAGCTGGCAAAACGCCGCGACGCGATGAATGCGAAAGGTAAAGACGGTTGGAAGCCTCTGAACCGCAATCGTGTGGTCAGTGCCGCGCTCAAAGCCTATGCGGCGATGACCACGTCGGCATCGCGCGGGGCGGTGCGTGATGTCACTCAGTTGGATCAATAAGCCTGCCTATCCGACGCGAGGATAGCTGGGTAAGGACGGGGCGCGCAAGCGTCCCGTTTTTATTATGGGAGAAAGCGTATGCAGGCCATCATCGCCATCATTGTGTCGCTGCTGTTGCAATCCGTGGCCTATGGTTATATTTCGGCACGTTACCCGTCGGGGAATATGTTGCAATTTGCGTTTATCGCGTGTCTGCTGTGCGCATTGTTTTATGAATGGTCTTTGCGCATTTGGCCGGTGGAGCCGCATGCGCCAGAGGACAGCCGCGCGATGCGGCGCATTGGGATTTTTACTGCATTGTCGTATGTGGCGTTTTTTGCGGCGATGGCGTTTATCCCTGCATCGGTGGTGAGTTTGACTGAAATTGCAGTCGGACCGTTGTTTGCGGTGTTTGTATCGGCTTGGTTCGTGGGCGAAAAATTATAGCGTGTGAGCACAGATCATCGGCGTGATTGGTCGGGTGCTGCTGTGTTTTTCGGGATGATGTTTGCCGCGACTTTATTGGTTTTGAAAATGGCCGGTATCGAAATGAGTCATGTTGTTTGGGGCGTGTTGTTGTCCTGTTTTGCGGGGCTGGGCGCAGCGATTATCGCCTCGATTGCTCGGCTGCATTTGGCGCATCTGAGTCCACGCTTGGTGCTGGCGCGACGCTTTCATCTGAGGTATCCGTGTGCGCTGGTGTTGGGCTTGGTGTTTGAAAATTGGATTTAGCGCTGGGATTTTTGGCTGCTGTCCGCGCTGGTGGCGTTTTTGGGGGTGGTATTACCCATGTTTTTATTGCAATGGGGTGTGCAGAAGGTGCGACCAATGATTACGATGCTGACCTAGGCCTTTGTTCCGGCGATGATTTATGTGACGGAGTCTGTATTTTCAGGCCATACCAATGTGTGGGTATCGAGTTTGATTGCGCTGGCGGTGGTGTTTTCGGTGGTGTACACGCTGCTGGATATGCGGCGCCCGGAGGCGCATGCCTGATTGCATGAGTTTGATAAAAAGCTCGCGATGAGGCGGGCTTTTATTTGTCAAACGTTATAGATTAGTTCTTTTGCGACCACTTGGAGTAGCCGATTTCAACCGTACCGTACAGTTGAATATTACTCTTAGAACCGATTTTCAGTCCGAGTGAACTATCATCGGTTGCGCTTGTGTTCGTGTTTGAGGCCAGAGTGATGCTGGAATCGGTTTTTTTTGCTTTGAGTGCATAGCCATTTTCAGTTTGGTTATTAACTACTGGAGCGGCTTGTGCGCTGATCTGCCAGAGCATACCCGTTAGCATGATCGAAAGGGCGATAAGGCGGTTGTTCGTTTTCATTGTAGTTCCTTGATTCATTTGTACTTTTTGCATTATGCCAGTTTTTAGTGCAGATTTTGTGTGATCAGTGTTTTGTTATACCTAATTGACCCGTATCGTGGCTCATAACTTAATTTGTTTACGGGCTTTGTCTTCCATTGGCACATTGGAAAGCCATTTGGAATACAGTTGCCGCGCAACAGCCATAGCACTTTCGACGTGTGTCCAGTTCTCGCGCTGGATGCGCTCGACGGTGTGGATATTGGTGTCATTCGCCTCACGCAGGTCTTCGCGTGCGGTATCAAGCCAGTGGTTGATTTTCTCCGGTAAGGCTTCGCAGTGAAATTGCATACCGAGGTGGATGTCGTCCAGTACGAACGCTTGATTTTGGCAATACAGGCTGCTGGCGATGTTTTGCGCGCGCAGGGGCGGGATGAAAAATTCATTGTGCCATTGAAACAGAGTTACGGGTGTGATGCCGCCGAACCATTGGTAAGCGATATTATCGTGCTCCGGCGTAACGACGTGCCAGCCGATTTCGGGATGAGGGGCTTTTTGAATCGTGCCGCCGCTGGCTTTGGCCAGTAATTGTCCGCCCAAGCAGTGGCCGATAACCGGAATGTTGAGCGACATGGCTTCGTAAATGAGCTCAACCGCCTCAAGCAGGTGCGGATATTGCTCGGTATCATGTACGCTCATGCCGCCCCCCATGATGCCAAAGCCGCTGTAGTCGACGATGGACATGGGTAGGGTGTCGCCGGCAGCGATGTTGACCAATTCAAACGGGATTTCCCAGTTGATCAGACAGTCGGTGAAGTAGCCGGGCCAGTCGTAGTGGGCGTGTTGCAGTACTAATATGGGTTTCATCATTTTTTCCGGTTTTATTCCAACCCGTTGATTCTAATAGTTAATGTGGGATAATTGCGTGGGGTTGGAACGATCCTAAGGGTATTCTATGTGATATTGCGCCAAAATGCACCCGAATCCCATGATGTTTGTGCTTGTTTCGGGTGCAAATGGTTCTGTGAGGCTGCATTTATCCGGTGAAGCATTCAACCAAACAGGCTTCAAATACGTCGAGATAGCGTTCGATGTGTGCCTCGGTGGTCGATGGGCAGACCAAGGTCATGTTGTGGAACGGCGTGATCATGATGCCGCGGTTGAGCAGGTAGAGATGCACGGCGCGTTCAAGCTCATCGTCCATCGCACGCTCGGCTTCGGAGCCGTTTTTCGGCGTTTGTACGCAGAATTGGAATTCGCTGCGCGCGCCGAGTTGGGTCACGCTCCACGGCAGATGGTATTTGGCAATGACGCTTTGCATGCCGGTGGCGAGCTGGGTTTGGCGCGCGATCATGGTGTCAAATGCTGCTTGAGTGGCAACTTCGGTCAGATTGGCCGCGAGTAATGCCATGGTCAGCATATTGCCGGAGAGTGTGGTGCCAATACCAGAGTGACCGGCAGGCGCGGATTCTTTAGCAGCCCGAGCGCGTTGTGCGACTTCGGCGCTCATGCCGTAGACAGCGCATGGAATGCCGCCGGCGATGGCTTTACCGGCAATAATAATGTCGGGTAGGAATCCGTCTTGTTCGCGACAAATCCCTGTGTAACCGGCGTAACCCGCGCTGATGGTGTGCGTTTCGTCAAAGATCAGTAGGGTGTCGGTAGCATCACAGGCTTGGCGCAGTTCGCGTAAAAAATTCGGTTGTGGTAACACCATGCCGCAATTGGTCAAAGCAGGTTCGGTGAGCACACAGGCGAATTCACCGCTGGCGATTTTGGCTTTAACGGCCTTAATGTCATTGAACTCGACCACGTCGGTAAATTGGGTCAAATCATATACTTGACCGAGCAAACTGGCGCGCATGGTGGGCGGCGCGTCGGCATCGTTCGCGTCCAGATCGACAAATACGTCGTCAATCGTACCGTGGTAGCAGCCGTTGAATACCAGTAGTTTTTGACGCCCTGTGATCGCCCGCGCCCAACGTAGGGCAAAGCGGTTGGCATCGGTAGCGGTGGTGGCGAGCTGCCAGTAGGGTAGTCCGAAGCGTTCGCTCAGAGCTGCACCGGCTTTGGCGGCATTCGCGGTAGGGAGCATGGCGGTATAGCCCTGATCAGCGTAGTTGCGCAGTGTTTGTGCAATGACAGGGGCGCTGTGACCGAACATCGCGCCAGTGTCGCCCAAGCAAAAATCGATGTAATGATGTCCGTCAACGCAGGTAAATTCTGCGCCTTGCGCTCGCTCAACGAACAGCGGTACTGGTGTGCTCCAATCGGCCATCCAATGTAAAGGCACGCCGAACAGGAAGTGTTGCTGGGTTTGCTGCGCCAGTGCGTGTGATTGGGGATGTTGTGCGAGGAAGGCGGCGGATTCGCGTTCAATGAGGGCGCGGATGTGCGCGCTTGAGATGATTCGGGGGTTATGCATATACGTCTCCTATTTTATTTTCAATAGACGCATTGTGCAAAAAAAGGCTCATGATAACACGAGCCATTTTATATTAGCCAAACATCCACTTTAATCATTCGATTATCTGCGTTTAGCGACAATGACTCCAGAAGTACCTGTTAAGACCAGTGTATTTGATGAATCAATATTCCATATTTGAGTACTCGACAGTTGCTTGAGGAAGCGCTGCTCTTGCTCCATAACAGCAGATTCACATGCCATACGAGTTGTACCTGCTTGCTTGATAATAATAGTCGGCCCAGTCAGCAAGTACCCTGCAAAATAAGTATTGCATGACGTGTGGCCGGTCAGTTGGAAGGTTTGGCCAAAATTCAGAGTAGGGCTGATTGGTGTATTCACTGCTTTGCCATTAATACTCTGCACAACCCATTCCCCACTTTGGAGCTTCGCAACGGAATTGGTTCCGGTTGGTGTGGTTACCCCTCCGGTTGGATTTGTGACCGGTAGGCCTACACAGGCGCTCAATAAACCGATGGTTGCAATCATTGCCAATTTTGATTTTAAAAGCTTCATTCCGTTTTCCTTAAATTATTTGTAAGTAAATGATAAACGATGAACGCGTAATTTGCTTGAAAAACCAAAAAATATATTGCATGATGGCTGCCTATTTAAAAGGAGATACGGATGAAACATGGCTTCGCTTATTTAAGCCAAAATTATTTTCTAAGCGTTTCAAATGATGCCGAGCAAAAACCATTTGCGATCGCAGGAATCCCCTATGACGGCGCGGTGACCAATCGCCCTGGCGCGCGCTTTGCTCCGGCAGCCATTCGTGCAGCGAGCCAAATGCTGTGTGATGGCATTCATCCGTATTTCGATGTGTCTCCCTATGATTTTGTCTATGACTTAGGTGATTTAGCGACGCCGAATACCGATTTGACGTCCATGCGCGCGAGTTTAGCTGAGCAGATTCCCGCGATGCTGGCGCAGTATCATATGTGCTGGCTGGGGGGCGATCATTCAATTACATTGGCGCTGCTGCGTGCTTATCGTGAGTGGGCTGGACAACCGCTGGCAGTGCTGCATTTTGATGCGCATTGTGATACATGGGAAGATCATTTTGGCGAACCATCGGGGCATGGTACTTGGGTGTACGAGGCGATTCAGGAGAGGCTGGTGGATCCCGAATGCTTTGTGCAAGTGGGCATCCGTTCGTCGGGCGTGCGCGAGGCGCGTGAATACGTACGCGATCAAGGCGGTGTGATTTTTACTGCGCGCGATTTGCGTGGTTTGGAGTCCGAAGGGCAATTGGCCGAAGTGATTGATACGATACGTGAGCGTTTGTCGGCAAAGGATTTGCCATTGTATTTGACCCTTGATATTGATTGCCTTGACCCTGCTTTTGCTCCGGGTACGGGCACGCCGGAAGTGGCTGGTTTGACCACCAATCAGGTATTTACTTTGCTCGAAGCCACCGCTGATTTAAATTGGATTGGGATGGATTGCGTTGAGGTCGCGCCACCGTATGATCATGCCGAGCTAACCAGTAACGCCGCTGCGCAATTGGTTTGGACTTATTTGTCGGGGCAAGTGGCTCAATTGAAAAATAATGTATGACTGAGAAAAAAGACCGTATCCAACATTTAATCGAATCGTTGCGCGTACTGCCCGGTGTGGGCAACAAATCCGCGCAGCGTTTGGCATTTACCTTGCTGCAACATGATCGAGAAGGTGCGCAGCAACTGGCTGAAGCGATCACCGATGCGCTGGCGCATTTGCGTCATTGTGAGCGTTGTCACACGTTGTCGGACGATATGGTGTGTGCCACCTGCTCGAATCCGAAGCGTAATCAAGAGCTGCTGTGCGTGGTGCAGTCACCCATGGATCAATTATTGATTGAGCAAACCATGACCTACAACGGTTTGTATTTCGTATTGACAGGTAATCTGAATCCACTGGAAGGATTGGGGCCGAAAGCCATTGCGATGGATAAATTGTTGGAACGCGCTTGTGATGGTGTGGTTCAGGAAGTGATTTTGGCAACGCATTTCACCAACGAAGGTGAGCTAACTGCGCATTACATCGCCGAGCAATTGATCGCGCGCGGCTTGCGTGTGACGCGATTGGCTAAAGGTGTGCCGGTGGGTAGTGAGTTAGAGCAAGTGGATTTGGGCACGCTGGCGCAGGCTATGACAGGACGGAGGTGATGATGAATTGGTTGAAAAGCCCTATGTTGAGGCTGGGCGTGTTATTTGCAGTATGGGGACCGTGGTTGGGGAGTGTTTTCTATTTTGGTTACGATTCTTTGTTTGTCAAAGGCGTTTTAACTACGTGGCAAACATGGAGTGATCTGTTGATTGGTACTATTACGCTATATCCATTTAGCTTGATTTTTGGGGGGCTTCCCGCGTTATTGGCCGGTTCTGCCTATGCTTTTTACCTCAAAACACAAACGGTGAAAAATCCTGACTGGAAGAAACGGCTGCTGATCGGTGCGGTCTTGGGTGGTGTTTTTAGCTTAGTATTTTTGTTGATTTTCTTGGGGGCTAAGGATGCTTCTGTTTGGATAATGAGCGGTGTTGCTGCTTTGACTGGTGCGATTGGGACTTTATTGCTGCCTGAGGGCGCATATTTTTGGCTGTTTCCTAAGCGCAATCCTTTGTATGAGCAATTGCAAAAACAAAAGTCTCTAAAAATCTGATTTTGATTATTTTTGATCAACAAAAAGGATGCGAAATTCGCATCCTTTTGTTTTGAGTATTAAAGCTCGATTATGCTTTAGGAATCTCGCGACCGCCTTGTTCTGCCCATTTTTCGAGCATATCGGTAGTCACTGATTTTGGACGCTCAATTGCATAGCCCAAAGCACGATCCCAAACGATGTTGGCCATACAACCCAATGCACGACCTACGCCGAACAATACTGTATAGAAGTCAAATTCACGCACACCGTAATACCACTGAATCACACCAGATTGTGAGTCAACATTTGGCCATGGGTTCTTAGTTTTACCGTGTTCGGTCAATACGCCCGGAGCCACTTCGTAAATCATAGATACCAGCTTGAACAATGGGTCATCACGCAGGCCCGGGGTGTTCAAGCAAAATTCGCGTTGAGATGTGTAGCGTGGGTCGGTTTTACGCAATACAGCGTGACCATAACCTGGAATCACTTGACCAGAGTTCAATGTGTCCCACAATGCGTTAGTCAACAATTCTTTGGTCGGTTCTTGGTCGGAACAGTATTTTTGCTGGAACTTCAGCGTCCAGTACAATACCTCTTGATTAGCCAAACCATGCAGAGGACCTGCCAAGCCATTCAAGCCAGCAGAGTAGGCATAGTATGGGTCAGACAAAGCGGAGTGGACCAAGTGAGTTGTGTGCGCGGATACGTTGCCTGACTCGTGATCGGAGTGCAGGATGAAGTACATACGTGCGACGTCTTCATATTCTTTAGACTGACCAATCATGTGGGCAAAGTTTGCACCCATATCCAATTTGCGGTCGATTTCGATTTGTTTGTTTTCGCGGTATTTCAGGTTGTAGATGTATGCAGCCAACACAGGGATACGGGCAACGATATCAAAAGCATCTTCGTATACATATTCCCAAGCGGTATTTTTGTTGAATTGGCCAGAGCTATAGAATTCGTGGAATACCGAATCTTTCTGCATTGCCAGAATACCAGTAGATAACATGGTCATCGGATGCGTATCAATCGGCATTGCGCGGATGATGTCAAATACATAATGCGGAACGTGTTGGCGAGCTTTGAATTCCAATAAAACTGCTTCCAGTTGTTCCTCATTTGGTACTTCACCGGTCAATAAGAAGAACCAGAATGCCTCAACAGTCGGGTAGTTTGAGCCCGGCGCCTTAGGCAGCATTTCAAATGTTTCAGAGATGGTTTTGCCACGGAAACGAATACCTTCTTGTGGATCCAAGTAGGAAATATCGGTAACCAAAGCACGAATGTCACGTGCCCCACCGATACATTGGTCAATCGTAACTTCGTCAATTTTGACTTTGCCGAATTCTTTCATCAGGCGGGTGGTACGAGGACGGTGCGCCTCAATTTTTTGTCTCAAGACCTTTTTCAGTGACATGATGCATCATCTCCTTCAAGAATTACGCGGTAGAGCGAGAGGGGTAAATATATTTTTTATAAAACTAAAAATTATTCGCCATTATAGTGAGGCATTTATAAATATTTCAATCATTATTTTGGCTGATGTGACAAATTTAAAACTTTTTGCGATTTATCGTAAGAAGGCTGTAAGTTGACTACATTTATTTGTCAGAAACCTGTAAGTTTTATTGATAAAGGCGTTGTTTTTAACTTTAATTTTTAAAAATTATCCAATCTTTGGGTTAAAAATGTACAAACTAAGTATGCTTTTCTCGATTTCTAAAATTCACAGTCCGCCTATTGCTAAAAATGAAGTTTTTTATACTCGTGTTTCCCTTATAATTTGCCAAAACGCAGCTCAGAAATATACGTGAAATGATGATTTGTAGTGTTGGTGAGTTGACAAATAGTGTTACTTAAAAAGGTCTTTATGAATACATCTGAAAAAGCTGCGCCTTTGGGCGCAATTGCGAAAAACGAAGTTGAGGATAGTGTGCGACGTTCGCGTTTACTTTGGCGCGCAAAGCGTGGGTTGCTCGAAAACGATATTATCATGACACGTTTTTTTGAAGTCTATCCTGCTTTGACCGATGCACAGGTATACGGTTTGGATTTACTGTTGGATTTGTCGGATGATGAGTTGTTTGCACTGATTATGGCTCGCAAAGAGCTGAAAGACGTTGATCCAGCAGAGCATATGATGAATGAAGACGATATGCGTCAGGCAGATGAGGTTTTGTCTATGCTGCGCTCTGTTTGATAGTGCAAAAGCCTATCTGAGAAATGATGATCAGATAGGCTTTTCTTATTAAACTTATTTTTGACTTTACTGGCTATTTTAAGTGGTGTTGAATGATCAAAAGCATATAAATATGGTAGTGCTTTGATTTTACTTATAAATTCAGTTGCAAAAAATTATAAGCCTGTTGGTGAATTTTTCAGCAATTACGATTCATGCTTATGATACAATCAAAAAAATTTATGAATTGTTGTATGCTTGATGCTTCAATGGTTCGTCAAGTTTTTTGAGCGAAGCGGCAGCTATGCGTTTGGTTCAAATATATTTCAATCCCGTTTTCGGTGATTTACAAACCTTTTGGTTCGAGAGCTGTTAGACAGTGCAGCGCGTTCTCGTTCAAAAAGATTGAAAGCTGTTGATGGCGCGGTGAGGCCGCTAAATCAACGGGAGCGTGATTTAATATCCTTCCCACATCCCAATTGTACGAAGCGTACAGAAAGGTTGAGCAACATTATGATGAATGATTATTTATCAAACTCATACCTCTTTGGCGGTAATGCGCCGTATGTCGAGGAAATGTATGAGCAGTATCTGAACAATCCTGGTTCAGTTCCTGAGCAATGGCGTGATTATTTTGACTCGATGCAAAATTTACCTGCATCGGATGGTCATGTAGAAACCACTGACGTGGCTCATGCTCCAGTAATTGAGTCATTCGCTCAGCGCGCTAAACAAAATAAATTTCTCGCATGGCAAGCAGCCAATGCCGGTTCAACCGGTGGTAAACAGCAAGTGGCTGTACAGTCGCTGATTGCCGCATACCGCGTATTGGGTGCGCGCTGGGCCAATCTGGATCCGCTCAAACGTCGTGATCGCCCTGAAATTCCTGAATTAGATCCTGCTTTTTATGGCTTCACCGAAGCCGATATGGACAATACCTACACGGTGAACAATACGTATTTCGGTCGCGAAGAAATGACCTTGCGTGAATTGATCCATGCGTTGCGTGTGACTTACTGCGCTAATTTGGGTGCGGAGTACATGTATATTTCTGATCCAGAAGAAAAACGCTGGTGGCAAGAACGCATTGAGTCGTGCCAATCAACTCCAAGTTTCAATATGGATCAAAAACGCCGAATTCTGCTCGAGTTGACGGAAGCCGAAGGCTTGGAACGCTACTTGCACACCAAATACGTCGGCCAGAAACGCTTCTCACTTGAAGGCGGTGAAAGCTTCATCGCAGCGATGGACGCATTGATTCAGCATGGTGGCTCACAAGGCATTCAAGAGATCGTGATTGCCATGGCGCATCGCGGTCGTTTGAACGTATTGGTCAATACTTTAGGTAAAAACCCATCCGATTTATTTGCAGAATTCGAAGGCAAACATGCTGATGACTTACCAGCGGGTGACGTGAAATACCACCAAGGCTTTTCCAGTGATGTTTCTACTGCCGGCGGTCCGGTGCACTTAAATTTGGCGTTCAATCCGTCACATTTGGAGATCGTCAATCCAGTTGTAGAGGGTTCTGCTCGTGCACGCCAAGATCGCCGCGGTGATGTATTAGGCGAACAGGTTTTGCCGGTACAAGTTCACGGTGATGCTGCATTCGCGGGGCAAGGTGTGGTTATGGAAACCTTGAACTTGGCGCAAACGCGTGGTTACGGTACGTTCGGTACCATTCATATTGTGATTAACAACCAGATTGGCTTTACGACTTCTGATCCGCGTGATAAAGGCTCGACCTTGTACTGCTCAGACGTGGTGAAAATGATCGAAGCACCGGTATTGCACGTCAATGGTGACGATCCTGAAATCGTTGTTTGGGCGACCCAATTGGCTTTGGATTATCGCAAACGCTTCAAAAAAGACGTGGTGATTGACATCGTATGTTTCCGTAAACTCGGCCACAACGAACAAGACACGCCAGCATTGACTCAACCGTTGATGTACAAATCCATCG
>CAYZVI010000010.1:0-22902 GCA_964481695.1 uncultured Hydromonas sp.
GCGCGCGCGTGGTGATCGAAGAATTTTTGGCCGGCGAAGAAGCCAGCTTCATCGTATTGTGCGATGGCGAGCACGCGCTGCCTTTGGCCACCTCACAAGACCACAAACGCCTGCTCGACGGCGACCAAGGGCCGAACACCGGCGGCATGGGTGCGTATTCGCCTGCCCCCGTGGTCACCGCTGCCGTGTACGAGCGCGCAATGAACGAGGTGATTTATCCGACACTGAACGGCATGAAAGCCGACGGCATCTTATTCACCGGATTTTTGTACGCAGGGCTGATGGTCTCACCCGACGGCTCCATCAAAGTATTGGAATTTAACTGCCGCATGGGCGACCCAGAAACCCAACCCATCATGCGTCGTCTGAACTCCGACCTATTTGACGTATTGTCCGCCGCGACCCACGGCAAGCTCAATGAAGTGCAACTGGACTGGAGTCACCACGTAGCGCTGGGCGTGGTTTTGGCCACCGAGAAATACCCCGACACACCGCGCACCGGCGACGTATTGCGCATCGCTGAGGACAGTGACACTTGCGTGACCTTCCACGCCGGCACGCAAATCAACTCCGAAGGCATGCCGGTCACCAGCGGCGGTCGCGTGCTCTGCGTTACCGCCACCGCACCAACGTTGCGCGAAGCACAACAATTGGCATACAACCACATCGACAACATTCGTTTCCACGGCATGCAATACCGCAGCGATATTGGCTATCGCGCTGTTGATTTAATCTAAAAGCCATGACTGCCGCCGAACAAGCACCCAGCAGCATTATTTTATTTGGCGGTAGTTTCAATCCGCCGCATCGAGCGCATTTTTGCATCGCTCATGCGGCACTGACAGCATTTGCACCGGCGCAAATGCAAATCATACCCAGTGGACAACCGTGGCAAAAACCGCACGTTGCGCCTGCCGAGCATCGCGTGGCGATGTTGCAACTGGCCGTCAACGACGATCAAACCCATTGGCGCAACCAACACAACGCTACCTACCCGATACACGTCAATACGCTGGAAATTGAACGCGATACGCCGTCATATACCATTGACACGCTGCGTGCACTGCGCGAATCCTTGCCCAAGGCACGATTGATCTGGCTACTCGGCTCGGATCAATTGGCCAACTTCCATACATGGCGCGACTGGCGCAACATCCTCAACCACACCCACATCGCCGTGGCGCAACGCGCAGGACATGAACTTACCGCTGATCAGCTGAGCGATACAACTCTGCGCGACTACTATCAAGCACACCATTGCAGCGTTACGAGCAATCTATGGCGCGAGCAAACAGTCGGACTATTCATCGAGTTTCCCGCTCCCGCAATCGCAGTTTCTTCCACACAAATACGCAATGCCATTAAGAACGCTTTGCCAACGCCAGATCTCGTTAAAAGCGTACAAAATTACATAATTGAACACAATCTCTACAAATAATCCAACTTTTGATATTGCACCGCAACATAAACCCAACTCAGCTAATGACAAAGTTGAATTAGTTAGTCGAAAGCAACCAATTGATTTTATTGGAATTAATTTAAAAATTGAACATCACCCCACAAAAAACCCCACAAAAACTCATGTTATTACATTGCGGCGCAACAACGAAAGATTAAAAAGCCCGCTTGTCAAGGCCAAAAAGCCTTGATATAGTCACACAACCTTCACACACGCGAGTGTTTGAACATGTCACAAAACGATTGTTTTCACGTCTGATAGACGTTCACTTCGCAAAAATCGCTTTGAACATGTAGCTGAATTTGTAAAGAAGTTTGGCAGGAGACAACGATGGCAAGAATACTTGCCTAAAAATATTATAAAAAACAAAAGGCGACCCTTAATCGGGTCGCCTTTTACATATGTGTGGTACTTAAAAAGAATTACAGTGAGCCAAATACCACTCCAACAAATACCGTTAAACCAAGCCAATGGTTGTGTAAAAACGCTTTAAAGCACGCCATACGCTCACGTCCACGAATCAACGTATAGTGATATCCAGCCATACCTAACGCCACAACGAGCGCAACAAAATACATCGCATTAAAATCAGCCTGCACACCCAAAGTCGCCATCATCACAAAAAACACCGCATAGCACAGCATCACCGCCGCCACATCGTAGCGACCAAAAGTAATCGCCGAGGTTTTGATACCGATTTTCAAATCATCGTTTTTATCCACCATCGCGTATTCGGTATCATACGCAATCGTCCAAAAGACATTGGCAATCAGTAACCACCACGCTACCGCAGGCACATGCCCTTGCACCGCAGCGAACGCCATTGGAATTCCAAACCCAAACGCGATGCCCAAATACGCCTGCGGAATCGCAAAAAATCGTTTGAAGAATGGATATGAACCAGCCAAAACAGCCGCAACTACCGACAACTTCACACTCAGCGGATTGAGAAACAGCAGCAACACCGCTGCTGCCAGCGTCAAGCTCAGAGCCAACAGCAGCGCCTCACGCGTAGTAACTTTACCCGAAGTCAGAGGTCGATTGGCGGTGCGTTTAACATGCCGATCAAAATCGCGGTCAGCATAATCATTCACCACACAGCCCGCCGAGCGCATTAAAACTGTACCGAGCACAAACACCAAAATCAGTTTAAATGATGGCCAACCACCAGCGGCCCACCAAAGACCCCATAGTGTCGGCCAGAGCAATAACAAAATCCCAATCGGCTTATCCAAACGCGCCAACTGCGCATATAAACGCAAACGATCCACAACTCACCCATTATTAATTGAAAGTTATTCTTCAGTCAGAGCTGGCAAACATTGCACACCGTGCAAACCACAATCGCGCACGGCCTGCGCCAGCGCATAACACGCCGCCTCTCGACTGAAATTTTTACGCCAAATCAAGACAATACGCCGATGCGGCACATGTGCATCAGTTTTTTTACCATGGATCAGAGGCACATACGCTAAATTATCGTCCTGCTCGTGCTTAGGCACGGCTAATGCGGGCAGCACCGTAATACCAATTCCTGCTGCTGCCATATAACGCAGCGTTTCGAGCGAAGACCCCTCGAAATTGCGTTGTAAACCATCTTCCTCTACCTTATACAACGACGCATCCGGCGTGGCCTCCAGCACATGTTCGCGGAAACAATGCCCCGCACCGAGCACCAGCAGGGATTCTTTACGTAACTCGTGGCTGGTAATATGCGCTTTTTTCGCCAAAGGGTGCGATTGCGGCATAGTCACGAAAAACGATTCGTCATATAACGGCTCTACTGCCAATCCCGAATCAGCGATTGGCAACGCCAAAATCGCAGCATCCAGTTTACCCTGCTTAATCCATTCAAGTAAATTATGCGTATATTGCTCCTGCACGATCAGCGGCATCTGCGGATGCGTTTTAAACATATGCGCCATCAAATTGGGCAACAGATACGGCGCAATACTGTAAATCACGCCAATATGCAGCGGACCATTGAGCGGATCACGCCCCTGCACCACCATATCCTTGATCGCCGAGACCTGCGAGAGCACCTGCTGCGCCTGCGCGACCACCTGCTCACCCACCGGCGTGACATGCACATCCTGCATACTGCGTTCAAACAGCGTCACGCCCAGCTCCGACTCCAGTTTGCGGATCGCGACCGAGAGCGTCGGCTGACTGACAAAGCATGCTGCTGCCGCGCGCCCGAAATGTTTTTCACGTGCCAACGCGACCGCGTATCGAAGTTCTGTCAAAGTCATCGTTTCCCCTTTTTTTCTTATCTATACCGACAGCAATTCAGCACGATTCCCGAGCCAACGCTGCAGATGCATGTGCGCGGTATTCGGATCATGCGCCATCAGCCAATCGGCCGCATCGCGTGCCTGCTCGAGCAGTACAATATCGGTTTCCAAATCGGCAAAACGCAGCAGCGGCAAACCCGACTGACGCACGCCGAGAAACTCACCCGCGCCGCGCAAATGCAAATCGCGCCGCGCGACCTCAAAGCCATCGGTGGTCTCGTACATCACCTTGAGCCGCTCCTTTGCTATCGGCGAAAGCGGCGTTTCAAACAGCAAAATACATTGGCTCTTGACAGCGCCGCGCCCGACACGCCCGCGCAATTGATGTAACTGCGCCAGTCCAAACCGTTCCGCGTGTTCGATCACCATCACGCTCGCGTTCGGCACATCCACACCGACCTCAATCACCGTCGTCGCAACCAACACATCCAACTCATGCGCCTTGAATGCTGTCATCACTGCGCGCTTTTCCGCGGCTTTCATCTTACCGTGAACCAGCCCGACTCGCGCATGTGGCAGCTGCGCGCTGAGGTTTTCAAAGGTCTCAATCGCGGTCTGCAATTCCAGCGTCTCCGACTCCTCGATCAACGGACATACCCAATAAATTTGCTTGCCCTCGGTCACATCCTGCGCCACTTTCGCCACCACCTCATCGCGTCGGCGCACATCAATCAATTGGGTTTTAATCGGTGTGCGATTCGGTGGCAACTCATCAATCAGCGCCACATCCAAATCGGCAAAATACGACAGTGCCAATGTACGCGGAATCGGCGTAGCACTCATCATCAATTGATGCGGTGCGTATTGATCCGCCCGCTTGCGCGTAGCACCGAGCACACTTTCACGCATCTTTGTGCGCAAGGCCAGCCGCTGCTTCACGCCGAAACGATGTTGCTCATCAATCACCGCCAAACCCAGGTCATAAAACCGCACACCCTCTTGAATCAACGCGTGCGTACCGACCACGATTTGGATTTCGTTGCGCTCCAAGGCTTCGTACACCTTTTGTTTATTCTTCTTGGTCACACTGGCCGCCAACCACGCCACGGTCACGCCCAACGGCGTGAACCATTCTTCCAGTTTATAAAACAACTGCTCGGCCAAAATCTCCGTCGGCGCCATCACCGCCGCCTGCAAACCCGCGCCCACGCACTGCGCACACGCCAAGCCCGCGACCACGGTTTTGCCCGAACCCACATCGCCTTGCAGCAATCGATGCATCGGCAAACTCTGCGCCATATCCTGCGCAATGCTCGCCCACGCGCGCTGTTGCGCTCCCGTGAGCGTGAAACTCAACTGCGCCAAAAAACGCGCGACCAAGTCGTTATCCACCAAACTCGGTGCGACCTCCTGCAAACGCGTCGCACGCGCCTGCCGCAAGGACAATTGCTGCGCCAATAATTCCTCAAACTTAATCCGCGCCCACGCCGGATGCTCACGCTCGATCAAGGCATGCGGATGCACCTCCGGCGGCGGCGCGTGCAGCAAACGCACCGCGTCCTGCAAACTGCCCCATTCCGGTTGCAACACATTCGCAGGCAAAATCTCCGGCAGCGACACGGTTGCCAATGCACGCTCGATCAATTTACGCCAACTCGGCTGCGTCAACCCCTCCACCGTCGGATAAATCGGCGTGAGCGTCTGCGCCACCGGCGTATCCTCGCGCACCTTCTCCACGCGCGGATGAATCATCTCCGTACCGAAAAAGCCATGACGCGCTTCGCCCTTGACCCGCAGCAATTGCCCCGCCTTAAATGCAGCCAACTGCGAGCCGTAAAAATTCACATAGCGCAATATCAGCACCTCACCCGCCGCATCCTGCGTGGTCACGACCAACTGACGGCGCGGGCGGAATTTCACCTCATGCTCGATCACTGTTACCTGTGCCTGCGCGAACTCACCCAAGCGCAAATCCGCCACCGGCGTGATCCGCGTCTCATCCTCATAGCGCAGCGGCATGTGCAGCAAGATATCCTGATCGTTGCGCACGCCCGCTTTGGCCAATTTTTCAGCCAAAGACGGAGTGATTCGTAAAGCGGGGGAAAAGTGCGCGGTGGTGTTGTTCATAGCAAGGATTTTACTGCATTCACCTGTGCGCTTGAACCCATGCCAACGAAAAACGACAACTATTTATACCACACTGATGATAAATCCGAACTATCGGTGTAAAGAACGATGCGTCCGAGTCGAATTTAGCGAATAGGGGATAAACGCAACAGCGCATCATTGCGGTCATCGGTGATGTAGACTTTTCCACTCGATGACGGTCGCGCTTCGACCGGCGCACCCATAGGCTGCTTGTCGGTGCGCACCCATGCGCCGACAACCTCAGTCGTTTTACCCAGCGGTTTTCCGATGGCATCGGTGGCAACGGCGATCAAGCGATGACCCGTGTCACGGTAGCCATGCAGCGCAATCAAATAACGTCCACGCAGCGCGGCGATGCTGCCGTCCTGCGGATAGTAGGCGATGCCGAGTGGTGCGCTGTGCGCGGGCAGGAGCAGCACAGGACGCTGTTTGGCGCGGCAAACAGTTGCTTGCGCTCGGTATTCGGGACTGATGCGGTTATTGTCATAGCAATACGGCCAACCGTAGTCTTTGCCTGCGCCACCGATGACATTGAGCTCATCATGCGGTAAGCGCGCGTCACTGAGTTTGGCCTCCGCTTGATTGATCGAATCACGACCATTTTCGGTCACGATCATCGCGCCATTCCCCGTCCACGCCATGCCCATGGCGTTGCGCAGACCTCGCGCATAGATGGTGGTTTTGGCTTGGCTCAGTGGCGAGTTAATTTTCCAAATCGAGGCGGTGGCTTGTGCGCCTGTGGATTCTGCGCATGGGTATTTCGCGGCCTGTCCATCTTTGCCTTCGCAATTATTGGTTTTCGCACCCATGCTCAGAAAGATGTTACCAGCGTCGTCCAGCAACAATTGTTTGAGCGGATGATGACCGTCATCAGGCAGATGATCAACAACGATTTGCGGGGTAATTTTACCTGAGTCATTGAGAGACTTAGGATTGAGGCGAATGATGCGGCTGGCTTCCCCGATGTAGACCCAGCCATCTTTGCCGAGTTGAATGCCGTGCGGACGATCAAGTTTATCAAGTATCGTACTGCGTTGGTAGCGGCCATTTTGCCAAACCAGACGCGAGAGCCGTCCACCGTTACGCTCCCACGCACCCATTTCAGTGACCCATAACTCGTTGTCAGACAACGGCAGCACGCCGCGCGGCATTTTGAGATCAGCTGCGACCACGCCGAGACAAGTACCGCTCGGCGTTTTGACATTGACTTGAGGCAAACCGTCGCATGTGCCTGCCGACGGATAAGGGTTTGCGGCCTGCGCGGTCAGCGCAAAACCCATGAGTAGAACCCAACTTCCGAATGCATATGATGCTGTTTTCATAAAACCTCCGAAAGTGAAGTATGTTTACAATGCGCCGTAGGAGTGTAGTCCTGAGAGGAAAATATTCACGCCCAAAAAGGCAAAACCGGTAATCAGCAGCCCGACCAGCGCCCACAGTGCGCTGCGTGTGCCGCGCATGCCTTTCATCAGCCGCAGATGCAGCCACGCTGCGTAGTTGAGCCAGACGATCAGTGCCCACGTTTCTTTCGGATCCCAGCTCCAGTATTTACCCCACGCATCGGCCGCCCAGAATGCGCCCAAGATCGTGGCAATGGTGAAAAATACGAAGCCGATCGCAATCGCTTTGTACATAATGTCGTCCAGCACGGTGAAGTCCGGCAGGCGCTGCGCCAAGGCTTTACGCGCCAACAAAATCAGCCCTACCATCACCAGGCCCGTACCGAAATACAGCGCCCAGTATGTTGAAATATATTCGGCGGTGACACCCCTACGGAATACCAGCGGTTCGATGAACAGCAATGCGCCCAGCACCCACAGCACCGCTGTCAGCCAACGCGTGCTTTTGGCGTGGCGCGCCGTCACTTGAGCAAGCGCTTCTTGCTCCGCGCCCGCACTACCAGCCTTCGGCAGCGCGCCGTAGGCCGATTGGAATGCAGGCGGCAGCTCACTGAACGGTGTCCCGACAAATTTAATCAGATAGGCAAAGCCAACCATCGCAGCAATCGAGAACGTACCATAGCCGACAAAGTTTGCCGGTACGTGAATTTTCATCCACCACGATTGCAGCGCCGGAATCAATGGTTTAATTTCGTGCTGGCCACGGTCAATGCTGTACCACAGCAAAAAGCCGATCGCCGCGACCACCACCAGCATGACGAATGCGCCGAGTTGCTTGGTATCGTAGCGCTCTTCGTAATACAGATAAAACGCGGTCGTGAGCAAGGCGAACAGAATGAATACTTCGTATAAATTCGACACCGGAATATGCCCGACATCCGGCGCGATCAAATAACTTTCGTACCAGCGCACCATCAACGCCGCCGTGCCCATCACCAAGCCGGCGTAAGTCAATTTACTACCCAACCATGACATCGTGGTCAGTTTCGGCCAGATCAATCCGATCCAATACGCCAATGTTGCCAAGATAAACAGCACACTCATCCACATCACCAGCGGCTGACTGGCAAACATATAACGCAAACCAAAAACGGTCTCGCCGCGCGCCAAATCACCCGCATACCACGAAATCGCCAACAAACTAATTGCCGCTACTGCTGCGAAAATCCATTGCAGTGGCCGCCAGAACCAGCCGAGCAGCACAATGGATATCACACTACCGATCAAAATGCCTTTTTCATAGACATCCATTAGCTCGAGATTTTTCATGCCGCCGTAGGTGAATAGCGCAATCATCAACAGCGCAAAGATGCCATCACGCCAACCCAAGCGCGCCCCATACGAGACCTTTTGCTGTGCGTGTTTTTGATGTACCGATAAATCAATCGGTGTGAGATTGGACGGTTTTGCGCTACTTCCCATCGTTCATCCTTTTAAAAATCTGTCGCTAATTCTGTATACAATACAACGGCTCGGCTAATAGCTTAAACTTAAACAACGTTGATTTGTGCCGCTTGCTGAACCTCTTTTTGCAGCGCTTGCCAATGTTGCATGTAATCATAGGTTCTACGCGTACTGCTCATCGCCAAGGTCACGCGATTGCCATCGCCGTTCGGCGTGATGTGTAACCAAACTCGGCGTTCACGGATAAAGGCCATTGCCAATGTACCCAACGTAAGCATGATGGAGCCCAAATATACCCACCATTGCCCCGGCGAGCGCGTCGCCTGCAAGCCACTGGCCTGTTTGATATCCATACCGGCCAACTCGACCAGCACTGGCGAGCCAAAACCACGATAATCGGACAAGCTGTATAAACTCATGCGTAGGAACTTTTGATGACGCTCATTCCACGTTTGCTCGGGTTTACCATCTTTGGCACGCATCATTTGCAGCCCTTCCCACAGCGCGCCTTCAAGCAAACGCACCACGGACGTGGCGATTTTATCACGCTCTTGCTCAGACACGTTGGACTCGATTTGTTGCCCCAGCGCCTCTAAACCACCCGTTGCGTACCCATCCAAAGTTTTTTGTACGCCACGCATCATTTGCTCGGCAGGCACGCTGGAATTGGCATAACGTGAGGCGTAGCGCTGCGCAATTTGCGCACGCATCTGCGGATCAGCCAGTGCGCCACGCAGACGCATGAAGTCGCCTAAACTCGCTTCATCATCAGCAGGGATGCGGAAATAGGTAAACTCTTTTTCTAAACTATCACGCTGCGCACTGATAAATACCGGCACGCCATCTATATCGACTGGCGACGCATATTGGATGTACTCCGACGCGTTACCGCTGTCGTCACGCAGAACGTAATTCACACTGGAGCCAAAGTTTTGAAATTGTTTTTTCTCGCCTGTTGGACGCATGGCGTGATTGAGCATCTCTTTGGTGGTTGGATTGCCCGCCTCATTAGTCGGAAACACATTGATCGGTTTGAACTCACGCCATTCGAGCGTGTAGTTTTTATTCCCGAAAGGAAATTCGCTTTGTCCACCCACTTTGGCATCAATGGCTTTGCTGGTCGTGAACACACCAAACAACGGGTGAATTTTCAGGTGCATGATGGTTTCATTCGCATCAAAACTGGCTTGATACAGCGCCACACCTTTATAACGCAAGGGATGGTTCACACTTACCGTTTGGCTGAACTGCTCTCCCGTTTGTTTATCCTGCACCGTCACATCCGATGCAAAATGTTTCGGCATACCGGTGCTGTAATATTCGACCACAAAACGATCCAAGCGTACCCAAAACGGCAAGTCCTGCAACAAAAAGCTGTTTTGACCATACGGTAGCTCGACAAAGTCGGCTGCTTGTCCCTCTGGGATTCGAATCGTACCGCGATAGCTCAAAGTCGCATCAGACAAAACACCGCTCGCGGGGACGTCTTTGTAGGTCGTTGCATTTGCTAAGGGTTTTTTACCCATAAACCAAACTTGCGCTCGCACAGATAGTTCGGAATCCATCAAGCCGCCCAAGCAAATCACCACGATCGCTAAATGCGTCAAAATATAACCCAAGCGATTGAATCGGCCTTTTTTGGCGGCGAAATATACGTGCGTTTGTCCATTCGCCTGCGCTTGGCTGGCGCGAACTTGGTAACCCAAACGTTCAAACATTTGCGCCATACGTGCAGTCAGATTTTCAGTTGATTCAGCACTGTCCCACTGCGCATGTTCCTTCATATGACGCAGGCTATTGGTGCGATCATGCAGCTTGAAACTGCGCATATCATGCAGCATTTTGGGAGTGTTGCGGATCAAGCAAATACTGGTCGATGCTAATAAAAAAACCAACATTACCACGAACCATGGCTGGTTATACACATCGTGTAGACCCAGCGCTTCAAACACTTCCGCCCAAAAAGCACCGAACTGATCAACATAGTTCAAACGCGTTTGGTTTTGCTTGATGATGGTGCCAATCGCACTGGCAATCGCCACCACCGTTAGAATACTCACGGCAAAGCGCATGGAACCGATAAAATCCCACAAACGCGAGGAAAAAGAAGCAGAGGAAGTTTGTGAACGTTCTGAACTCATGACACAATTGATAATGATAAAAACCGCACTCGGCAAATAATGGTAATACGACGCGCTGAAGTTAAGCTGACAAGCGCACTTAACTTAGAGCTCCCTTGTGCAGCTCATTATGAATGAAGGCTGCAAATAACAGTAAAAACGGGCGGTAAAACCGCCCGTCATTATAGCGTGCTACGCGTACACAATTATGTAGCCAATCATTGATTTTCTGCGATTAACGCACACCCGCCATATAGTCTGCTACGGCTTTAATTTCCGCGTCAGTCAAACGCTTAGCGATATCTTGCATTTGATTTTGTGGGCTGTTGGTACGCGCGTCTTCACGGAATGATTTCATTTGCAATGCCAAATAATCACCAAATTGGCCTGAAACGCGTGGGTATTTGTTCGGAATACCAGAACCCGTCGGGCTGTGGCAGCCAGCACATGCAGGTACACCTTTGCTTACGATACCGCCGGTGTAAATGCGTTTACCCAAATTTGAGCTTGCAGGGTCGGCATTGCTGGCCGTAGCAGGAACCAATTTTTGACTGGCAAACCACATGGCCAAGCTTTTCACATCGTTTTGGAATTGCTTTGGATCTTTAGACAACAAAGTCACTTGGCTACCCATGGTTGAAGGAACCGCTTCACCTTTATCGCTCAACATATTTGCACGAGCTGGGGCTTTTGCACCTTCTGCTACACTGAAGTCATGCAATTGCTTTTCAATATAGGCCGCATGTTGACCCGCTAATTTCGGATTAGCAGGAGCCGCGCTATTACCGTCTGCATTATGACAAGAAGCACATACGTTTTGAGCAATCAGCTTACCGCGCTCTATCCCCACAGGCATACCTTGAACTTGATCAATTGAGAACGCAGCCGCTGGCGCTGCTACCGCAGTGGCAGCTGGCTCTGCCGCTGCTGCGGGCTGTGCCGCCGCCGGTGCTGCTGCTGGTGCCGCTGCCTGTTGAGCAATTGCCACACCTGAAATCGCAGCAACGATACCCGCTGCCGCCAACAAATATGCATAAGAACGTTTCATAGTCAGACCCATACGAAAAAGAAAGGTGGAACGACACCCATACATCACTGATTATTTGAGTGATTTTATATATCCATCACCCACATACATCATGATTTGTACAAATTTGCCGTTTTATTCACCTGGCATTGTACAATAGAGCAACCAATAAACCAACAAATATCCTTAATTCTTACATGGATAATGGCTACATTGCCAAGCATTTCCATCTCATCCGCTCAGTTTGAAAGTTTTTTCATGTCCATTTTGCATCACAGTCAGTTTTTTACCACAGTCAATCACTATCAGGATTTGCCTGCAGCGCCCTACCCAGAAGTGGCATTTGCCGGCCGCTCCAATGCGGGAAAATCCAGCGCGATTAACGTGTTGTGCAATCAAAAACGACTGGCTTTTTCCAGCAACACCCCCGGTCGAACTCAACACATCAACTACTTCACCGTCGGGCGACGCGGTGAGACCTATGGCTATCTGGTCGATCTGCCCGGCTACGGCTACGCGCAAACACCATTAGCGGTCAAAGAACACTGGAATCGCCTGCTGTCCAAATATTTGCAGGAGCGCGATCAACTCAAAGGATTAGTACTGATGGTGGACATCCGACGTGGGCTGACGGACTTGGACGTGCAAATGGTACAATGGTTCGTCCCGCTGGCTCGACCGATTCATGTATTGCTGACCAAATGCGACAAATTAACGCGCAATGACAGTAATAAAGCCCTATTTGCCGTGCGTAAACAATTGCAGGAATTGGCTGGGGATTGGGGAACGGTGCAGTTATTCTCATCCACCAACCGTGTTGGTTTAGAGCAAGCCGGTGAAATCATTGGCAACTGGATTATGGATGCGCGACCTGAGCCAACAACAATAGATAACACGGACTTGACGGATGCTCAGCCTATGGCTTGATTTTTAGCGCATCGCCCCCAGATAGCTATACCAAACATAATAATCAGCAAAGGACTTATCCATGGTTCCTCACCTTCGCACCGCACTGAATGGCCCACTACCCGAACTCGAGCAGAAACTGATCGACTCCACCCCGATGATTGAGCGCTGGTTCCGTCTGGAGTGGCAGGAGCACACGCCGCCGTTTTACAGCTCGGTCGACGTGCGCAACGCTGGCTTTAAAGCCGCACCAGTGGATACCAACCTGTTTCCGGGTGGATTTAATAATCTGGCCGAGGAAATGTTCCCGCTCGCTACGCAGGCGGCAATGGCGGCGATTGAAAAATACTGTCCCGATGCGAAAAATCTATTGATCGTGCCGGAAAAACACACGCGCAACCAGTTCTACCTACAAAACGTCGCCCAGCTCTCAAAAATCATGCGTCTAACGGGGCTGAACGTGCGCCTCGGCTCGCTCTCACCCGAGATCACCGAACCAACAACACTCGAATTGACCAACGGCGATACCGTCACACTTGAACCCTTGGAGCGCAACGGTCGCCGCATCACCGTCGGTAACGGCTCGTTTGATCCGTGCACGATTTTGCTGAACAACGACCTGTCCAGCGGTCAGCCGCTGATCCTTGAAAACATCCGCGAGCAGCACCTACTGCCGCCGTTGCATGCGGGCTGGACTGTCCGTCGCAAGTCTACACATTTCAAAGCCTACGATGAAGTCGCAAAAAAATTTGGCAAATTTCTCGGCATTGACCCGTGGCTGATCAACGCCTACCACACCAACCTGCAAGGCATCGACTTTCACGAACGCGTGGGCGAAGACGAGCTGGCGACCGCCGTTGAAGCCACATTGAAAAAAATTGCAAAAAAATACAAAGAATACAACATCAAGGACGAGCCATTTGTCATCGTCAAGGCCGATGCGGGTACTTACGGCATGGGCATCATGACCGTGCGCAGTCCGGACGACATCCGCGATCTGAACCGCAAACAGCGCAACAAAATGGCGGTCATCAAAGAAGGGCTGACCGTACAAGATGTACTCATTCAAGAAGGCGTACCAACCGTGGAACGCTGGGACGAGCACACCGCCGAGCCGGTGGTCTACATGATCGACCGCTACGTCATCGGTGGTTTCTACCGCGTTAACTCGGAAAAAGGCCACGATGAAAACCTCAACTCATCGGGTATGCGCTTTGAGCCGTTATCCTTCATCCGCGAATCCGAGCACGACCCAGCCGACAGCAACACGCTGTACAACCGCTTTTACCAAGCGGGCGTAGTGGGTCGTCTGGCCATGCTTGCTGCTTCATTGGAGTTAGAGCGTACCGACCCCGAACGCGAAGAAGTCTAAAAAATACGGAAAAAGTAAAAACCTACTTTTTTCGTGCTTAGGATTAGAAATGTTTTCAGGGAAACCCTGACAACATTTGAACAAAATCAGAATCTTAAATTCGCGAATTGTTCTAACTCTTACTCACATACCAATACTTAAACTGAAAAATGAACTGATTACGCGTTTCCTTAAGCCCCAAAACTTCCCACATAGCCCTCATCCGCTGGCGGCTTGCTTGGAAAGAGAAAACCAGCAGAACCCGAGTGAACACCATGGACATCCTATTCATCGCCGACCCGCTTAATAAATTCAAAATCCACAAAGAAACCACCTACGCCATGATGCGCAGCGCACAAGCTCGTGGACACCGCATTTGGGCGTGTTTGGCGAATGATCTGCGCTCGGATGGACAGGTACGTGCACGAGCACAGCGCATCGAACTCATTGACCCCGCATCGCAAGAACACTGGTACAACGTCATCGAGCAAAGCGAGCAAGCACTGGCCGAATACGATGCCGTCATCATGCGCAAAGACCCGCCGTTCGATGTCAACTACGTCACCGACACATGGCTACTCGATGCGGCGGTGCGTCAAGGTGCGCACGTGTTCAACTCACCGACTGCGATTCGCAATCATTCTGAAAAAGTCTCGATTTTAGAGTTTCCCGAAATCACCGCTCCGACCCTGATCGCCAGCGACAAAGCCAGTTTCACCCAGTTTCATACCGAGCACCGCGACATCATCCTCAAGCCACTGGACGGCATGGGCGGTGCGGGCGTGTTTCGCGTCACCGAAAACGGCATGAATCTCGGCTCAGTGGTCGAAGTACTCAGCGAAAACGGCGCGCGTCCGATCATGGCGCAAAAATTCCTACCCGAAATCGCGCAGGGTGACAAACGCATCCTCATCATCGGCGGCCAAGTCGTGCCCTACGCCCTCGCCCGTATTCCGCAAAACGGCGAAGTGCGTGGCAATATGGCCGCAGGCGGCAAAGCCGTCGCACAAGCCATGTCTGAATCCGACTGGCGCATCGCCAACACCCTCGCGCCGATACTGTGGTCACGCGGCATACTGCTGGCGGGAATTGACGTCATTGGCTCGTGTTTGACCGAAATCAATGTCACCAGCCCGACAGGTTTTCAAGAGATTTTCAATCAAACGGGATTTGATGTGGCGGGATTATTTATTGAGACATTGGAGCACAAGCGATCTTGAAGAGATCAAAAATCCTTAGTTGAACGTTCATATAAAATTTTAATCACTCTGTACAGAACTACTCACTAAACATCGTAGACAAACTGCATCAACTCACCCAAATGCCCGCCAAAATCACTCATGCTGTGATCGGCTCCCTGCACGATGATCTGCCGCACCCCCACGAGATGAGCGATCATTTGTCGATGATCGAGCACCTCATCCGCCGTACTGATGAGCGCGAAACATCGCTCGGGATGGGTGAGTGTCGGGGAGAAATACGATTGCAGCTGGTCAATGTAGTGAGCATTGGCCGACACGTCTGGCGCGTCCATATCATAACGCGCGTGATTGTCATTGCGCTCAAAATCTACCCACGGCGTGATCGCAGGGTTAATCAGACCGCAGCGTAAGCCATATTTCTCTGCCAAATACAGCGCATAAAATCCGCCAAGTGACGAGCCGCACACTGCGGTGATATCGTGCTGCGCGATCAACTGCTCGCACAACGTAATTGACTCCAGCGGCGAAATCGGCAACTGCGGCATGATGGGCGCAGGCAGGCCGTGCTCCGCGCAATAGTGCGCCACGGCGAGTGCTTTATCCGACGAAGGCGAAGAGCGAAAACCATGTAAATACAATAGCGTCATCATGCGGTACTTTCTTTGCTATCGGTTTGTCGTTGCGCCCACCAACCATGTGCACCCGCGCCGACGAAAATTGCCAGCAGCACGATCAGCATCCGCCCATTGCCCGTACCCAACCCCGCGAAGGCCGGCGCAGGACACACGCCGCAAATGCCCCAACCGAGACCAAAGAGCACGCCGCCGAGCACTGCTTGGCGTGTCAACGCAAAAGGCCGCTGCTCAAATACCCCGCCGAGCAGCGGCGCGCGACGCACGCGCGGCACGAATTGATACACCAACAGCGTAATCGCCACCGCCGCACCGAGCACCAGCAGCAAACCCAAATCATCAAAGGTCAAAAAAGCCAATACCGTTTCCGGCCGTATCATGCCTGAATACGACAATCCCCATCCAAACAAAACACCACTGATTAACGTCGCCAGCGCCCGCATCACACCACTCTCCATGCGCTCATCAACATGGCCGTGACAATCGCCGTGCTCAAAAACACCGCCACCATCAGCATGGATCCAACGGACAACGACGCCATACCGCAAATCCCATGTCCCGAAGTACAGCCACCGCCCAAACGCGCGCCAAAACCGATCAGCAAGCCACCGAGTACCAGCCGCCACGTCGCAATATCCGATCCCTCCACCGGTAAACCAGCGAGTACATACAGCACGCCGCCCAGCAGCATACCGAGCGCATACAGCACCCGCCAGTTG
Source organism: uncultured Hydromonas sp. (assembly GCA_964481695.1). Taxonomy (GTDB): domain Bacteria; phylum Pseudomonadota; class Gammaproteobacteria; order Burkholderiales; family Burkholderiaceae; genus CTSOIL-112. The sequence goes on from CAYZVI010000010.1 coordinate 16,603, forward strand.
CGCGAATCACGCAAAGAAGACTGTTGGAAAAAAGACAGCCGTGAGAACCACGACCACGACGCACTGAATACCGTGCTCGCACCGCCGAGCCGCCCCGTGGTGACATACAAAAACGCCACGCCCAAGCCGATCAGCGCACCGCCAACCAGATAACGTTCAAAACCATAAGGAAAAAATTCGCGCCACATACCCCGCCCCAAAACTCATCAAAGGGCAAAGGTATCACACAAAACCAACTCAATCAACGCACGCAGTACACCATCCCGTCAGTCAACCTCATGCATGCGTCCCGCATACACGGTGGCGACGCACAGATTCAAACCCAGCGCATAACTCAAATCCGCCGGACGCTCGATGTCCCACAGCGCAAAATCCGCCGCATAGCCAACCGCCAATTGTCCAATCGAATCCTGCAAACCCAACGCACGCGCCGCATGACAGGTCACACCCGCGAGCGCCTCCTGCGGCGTGAGGCGAAACAGCGTACACGCCATATTCATCGCCATCAAAATGGAGGTCATCGGCGACGTACCTGGATTGCAATCGGTTGAAACCGCCATCGGCACACCCGCATTGCGCAGCGCCTCTATCGGCGGCAACTGCGTCTCACGTAAAAAATAAAACGCCCCCGGCAACAGCACCGCCACCGTACCCGCCTGCGCCATCGCCTGCACACCCGCCGCACTCAGATACTCCAAATGATCGGCGGACAAACCATCGTAACGCGCGACCAACGCAGCGCCGCCCTGATCGGACAACTGCTCGGCGTGCAGCTTCACCGGCAAACCCTGCGCACGCGCTGCGTCAAATACCCGCTCGGCCTGCGCCGCAGAAAAACCAATGTGCTCACAAAACGCATCGACCGCATCGACCAAGCCCATGCGTACCAACGCCGGCAACATTTCTTCAACGATGTGCGTCACATACCCATCCGCATCACCATCAAACTCCGGCGGCACGGCATGCGCACCTAAAAATGTGGTGCGCACGCGCACATTACATTCAACTCCAATGCGTCTCGCCACGCGCAACATTTTTGCCTCATCATCCAGCGTTAAACCATAGCCCGATTTGATTTCCAGCGTGGTTACACCTTCACTGAGCAAACGCAGCACCCGCGGCAAACTCTCCGCGTACAGTTGCGCTTCGCTCGCCGCCCGCGTCGCACGCACGGTCGCGCGGATGCCACCGCCCTGCCGAGCGATTTCCTCATACGCCACACCGTTGAGCCGCGCTTCAAACTCATGACTGCGATTGCCCGCATACACGATGTGTGTATGGCAGTCGATCAAGCCCGGTGTGATCCACGACCCTTGCGCATCATGCACCGTCTGCGCCTGCCAAGCACTCGGCAAATCCGCCTGCGCACCGACCCACGCAATGATGCCATCCCGCACGGCCAGCGCACCATTTTCGATCACGCTGTATGCGCCATCCACCATCGTCGCCAAATGCGCATTCAGCCAAATCGCATCCCACTGCGCTTCACTCATCTTTTTTCTCCAAGCGTGAAACCATGCGTGCAATCAATCGCGCTGCCAGACGTGCCGCCACTCGCGCCGTATGCCCATCGACATCAAACTCAGGATTGAACTCGGCCAAATCCGCCACGCGCAATTTCCCCGATGCACACACACGATCAACCACCGCCTCGACCACACTCAACGGTACGCCGAGCGCCGCTGGCGCACTCACGCCGGGTGCTACCGCCGCAGGCAGCACATCCAAATCAATGGTCAAATAAAGCACATCCAGCGGTGCGAGAAACGCATCCACCTGCGCCAAAATCTCTGGCAAATGCCGTTCCTGCATCTGCTCGTCCAAACGCCAATTCACCTGCAAGTCACGTGCGCGTTCAAACAACGCCGCCGTATTCGCAAACTCACTCACCCCCAAACAGCAGTACTGAAACGCCCAACCGCGTCGCTCGCAGTCCTGCGCGATTTGTAAAAACGGCGTACCGGACGAAGCCCGCTCATCCAAGCGCAAATCAAAATGCGCATCCAGATTGAGAATACCGATGTTCGGCGCGCGTCCATCCGCGGCCAAAAAACCAGCCAACCCGCAAAAACTCGCGTAGGCGATTTCATGTCCACCGCCGATGCCGATGGGCAACATATCGCGTGCCAGCAGTTGCGAGATTTCGTGCGCAAACGCCGCTTGTGCGGTTTCGAGCGCATCACCTTCGCAACACACATCGCCCGCATCCCACAGCGCAACAGCATTTTTTGCCACAGGAATATTCGCTAAGAAACATCGCACTTGCGTCGGCGCAAAGCGCGCACCGATGCGCCCGTGATTGCGCTGCACACCCGCATCGCAAGCAAAGCCGAGCAGCGCCACGCCGCCGCGACTGTGTTCATCCAGCAGCGCCATGCGTTGATGCCAGCGCATGCCGAGCTCCCCTTCGAGCGCATCCACGCGCCCTTGCCACACTGAGCGATCGGTTGCCTGTTTCATGCCCGCTCCTTTGTTATTCACTTTTGATATTCAATGATTACGGCACAACAACTACGGCAGCACATCCGCAAATAATTCTGCGCACGGCTTGACCAAATCACCGTTGAGCACCAAGCCCTTGGCCGCTTCGATGTCCGGCGCGAACAAACGATCCTCGCCATAGCGCGTCACCTGCGTACGCAACAACTCATGCGCCTGCTCCAAGCACGCCGAGCTGCGCAGCGGACGATGAAAATCAATGCCCTGCGCCGCCGCGAGCAGCTCGATGCCGACGATGGTCGCGGTGTTGTGCGCCATCTCGTGCAAACGCCGTCCGGCAAACGTCGCCATGCTCACATGATCCTCTTGATTCGCCGAGGTCGGCAAGCTGTCCACACTCGCCGGATGCGCCAACGATTTATTCTCCGAGGCCAGTGCCGCTGCGGTGACATGCGCGATCATAAAGCCCGAATTCACCCCCGGATTATCCACCAAAAATGCGGGCAAACCCGACAGAGTTGCGTCGATCAACAAGGCCACACGACGCTCGGACAGCGCACCGATTTCCGCAATCGCCAAGGCTAAATTATCCGCGGCGAACGCCACCGGCTCAGCGTGGAAATTCCCACCGGATACCACATGCACCTCGTCTTGGTCACGGAAAATCAGCGGATTGTCGGTCACCGCATTGGCCTCGATCAGCAGCGTGCGCGCAGAGTTGTGAATCAAATCCAAACACGCGCCCATCACCTGCGGCTGGCAGCGCAGGCTGTATGGGTCTTGCACACGGTCGTCCTCGACCTCATGCGAACGGCGGATTTCGCTGTTCTCCAGCAGGCTGCGGTACAGTCGCGCACTGGCGATTTGCCCCGCTTGTCCGCGCACTTCATGAATGCGCGGGTCAAACGGCGCATCGCTGCCTTTGGCCGCGTCAATCGCCATCGCGCCGACCACCACGCCGGCTTGATACAAACGCTCGGCCATGAACAAGCCTTGCAATGCCAGCGCGGTCGAGACCTGCGTGCCGTTAATCAGTGCCAAACCTTCCTTCGCCGCCAGCACCACCGGCGTGATGCCCGCCTGCGCCAATGCGCTTTTGGCATCGACGGTTTCGCCATTCACCAGCACCTGTCCTTCACCCATGATCGCCAGCGTCATGTGCGAGAGCGGTGCGAGATCGCCCGACGCGCCGACCGAGCCTTTGGCGGGAATCAGCGGCGTGATGCCGGCGTTAAATACCGCGATCATGGTGTCGATCACTTCCGCGCGAATGCCGGAGTAGCCACGCGCGAGGCTGGCGATTTTCATCAGTAAAATCAAACGCACCACTGCAGGCGAAAGCGCCTCACCCGTGCCGACTGAATGCGACAAAATCAAATTGCGCTGCAATTGCATCAATTGCTCGGCGGGAATGCGTTTTTTCGCCAGCAGGCCAAAACCGGTGTTGATGCCGTAGGCGGCTGCATCGCGCGACAAAACCTGCTCAATCGCCTGCGCTGATGCGTGAATCGCATCGTAGGCTTCAGCAGCCAGACAAATCTGCACCGGCTGCTGCCACACTTGGCGCAGCTCGGCCAAAGTCATGTGTCCGGGTTGGATGATGAGGGGGTTTGCAGTGTGTTGGGTCATCGTTAATATCCTCTTTTAATTATTTGATCATGGGTAAATTCAAACCATTGCGTTGCGCACAGGCAATCGCACTGTCGTAGCCCGCATCGGCGTGACGCATCACACCCGAGCCACAGTCATTGACCAGCACACGCGCCAGACGCTGCGCCGCTGCGTCCGTACCATCGGCAACAATCACCACGCCCGAGTGCTGCGAATAGCCCATACCAACCCCACCGCCATGATGCAGCGACACCCACGTTGCGCCGCCCGCGGTATTGAGCAGCGCATTGAGCAGCGGCCAGTCGGACACAGCGTCCGTACCGTCCTTCATGCTTTCGGTTTCGCGGTTCGGCGAGGCGACCGAGCCGGTATCCAGATGATCGCGGCCAATCACAATCGGCGCTTTGAGCTCGCCGTTTTTCACCATTTCGTTAAACGCCAATCCTGCGATGTGTCGTTCCCCCAAACCGAGCCAGCAAATCCGCGCCGGCAAGCCTTGAAACGCGATGCGCTCTTTTGCCATGTCCAGCCAACGTTGCACGCCTTTATTCTCAGGGAACAGCTCTTTGATTTTCGCATCGGTTTTGTAGATGTCTTCAGGGTCGCCCGACAACGCCACCCAGCGGAACGGCCCTTTGCCTTCGCAAAACAGCGGGCGGATGTAGGCGGGCACAAAGCCTGGGAAGTCAAACGCGTTCGTCACGCCTTGATCGAAGGCGACTTGGCGAATGTTATTACCATAATCCACCGTTGGAATGCCCATCGCGTGAAAATCGAGCATGGCCTGCACGTGCTGTGCACACGACTGCGCCGCCGCCTCAGTCAAGCGTGCATGCTGCGCATGGTCGCTTTGCGCGGCCTTCCACTGCGCCACCGTCCAGCCGATCGGCAGATAACCGTTGATCAAATCATGCGCCGAGGTTTGATCGGTGACCAAATCAGGCTTGATGCCACCGCTTTGTGCGCGTTTGACCAGCTCAGGCAAAATCTCCGCCGCATTGCCAAGCAAACCGATGGACACCGCCTCGCCGCGCTCGCAGTGGTGTTTGACCAAGGCCAGCGCGTCGTCCAAATCCTTCGCCTGTTTGTCCAGATAGCGCGTACGCAAACGAAAATCAATGCTACTTTGCTGGCACTCGATATTCAGTGACACCGCGCCCGCGAGCGTTGCCGCCAGTGGCTGCGCACCGCCCATACCGCCCAGACCCGCGGTTAAAATCCAACGTCCCGTCCAATCGCCGCCGAAATGCTGACGACCGGCTTCCATGAAGGTCTCGTACGTACCCTGCACAATGCCCTGCGAGCCGATGTAAATCCAGCTACCGGCGGTCATTTGCCCGTACATGAATAGGCCCTTGCGATCCAGCTCGTTGAAATGCTCCCAGTTCGCCCATTTTGGCACGAGGTTCGAGTTCGCCAGCAGTACGCGCGGCGCATCGGCATGGGTTTTGAACACACCGACCGGTTTACCCGACTGCACCAGCAACGTTTCATCCTCGTTCAGATTTTTCAGTGTCGCCAAAATCGTATCAAAGCACGCCCAGTCACGCGCCGCACGACCAATGCCGCCGTACACCACCAGATGCTGCGGATTCTCCGCGACCTCAGCGTCCAGATTGTTTTGAATCATGCGGTACGCCGCCTCGGTCAGCCAGTTTTTACAGTTCAGTTCCGTGCCGCGTGGTGCGCGAATCACGCGAGTGGGGTCTAAACGGGGATCGTGTGTGCTCATGGTGTGCTCCTGTGGTGATGCGGGTGGAATGATTGAGCCAGACATATTCAGATAAATGGCTCATAATTTGTATAGACAACTTTAATGATGTTTGAAATAGATGTCAATACTTATTTCTCGCGTCCGTTCAAGCAATTTTGTACAATGCGATTATGAGATGAACCCACACCGCAAAGCCCATATGACGCCTGAACCCCACATCCCCGCCTTTCAACGCATCAAAAACCTGATCCTCGAATCCATCCAAACCGGTGTGTGGAAACAAGGTCAAGCCATCCCATCCGAGCTGGCGCTCGCCAAACAATTCGGCGTATCCCGCATGACCGTGAACCGCGCCATGCGTGAACTCACACAAGAGCAAGTGCTCACACGCGTGCAAGGCTCAGGCACGTTCGTCGCACAACAGAAATACCAAACCACACTGGTTGAGATCAACAGCATCGCTCGTGAGATTCGCGCGCGTGGTCATGCGCACCGCGCGGAATTATTTTTATTGGAAAAAAGCAAAGCGAACGAAA
>CAYZVI010000011.1:0-21661 GCA_964481695.1 uncultured Hydromonas sp.
AGGGGAGTTTTTACGCGTTGGGCATTCATCCGATGTATGTGATGAATTTACCCCGCGAGCAGTCAATTGCAAATTTGCGAGAGGCGATTGTATCCAGTTTGGATGATGCGCGTTTCGTGGCGGTGGGCGAAATCGGTCTGGATGGTTTTGTCGCGGATTTGGACTGGGATACGCAGGTGTGGTTTTTGCGTGAGCAGTTAAAATTGGCGCGTGAGTTTGATTTGCCGGTGCTGCTGCATGTGCGTCGTGCGGTCGATCCGGTGGGCAAACATTTGCGTGAGTTCAGTATCACGCGTGGCATCGCTCATGCGTTTAATGGCAGTGATGTGCAGGCCGATGTCTTTGTGAAAATGGGACTGTATTTGGGCTTTGGCGGAACGGTGACGTATGAACGCGCGCGTCAAATTCGTCGGCTGGCGGAGAATCTACCGCTCGAATCCATCGTGATTGAGACCGATGCGCCAGACATTCCGCCCAGCTGGTTGGGCGCGGGTGAAGCGAATTTTTCGTATCATTTGCCGCGGATTGCGCAGGTGTTGGCGGATGTGCGTCGGATGACAGAGGCGGATTTGTCCGTGGCTTTGTGGCGCAATACCTTGAATGCTTTGCCGCGGCTGCGTGCGGTTTTACCCGAGGTATAAAAAGTGCATTGGCCGTGGCGTGCGTTGTTTTATGCGGTGGCAGCTGTATGCGCGGTTTGCGCAGCGTTTGCGATCGGGCGGCCGGTTGTGGGTGTGGGTTGGTTGGGTGCTTGCGTCGTTGTTCTTTTGTTGTGGTGGGTTATCCGCCGCTATTTTTCCTTTAAAAAGTGGTTGGTCTATGAGCTGATCGGCGTGGCGTTATTCGCGGCGCTGATGTTCGCATGGACGAGTGTGCGCTGGTATGAGCGCAGCGCGCGCGTGATTCCCGATGAGTGGAATCGCACGGTGCAGATGCTGGAGGTACAGATTACCTCTATGCCGACGCGCACGGATTATGGCTGGCGGATGTTGGTCCAGCCGACGAGCGAGCAACGCGCGCAGACACTGGATATGCCAAACCAGATGTCGCTGTCGTGGGCAGAGGATGATTTGCCTGCGGGTGGGGTGACTGCGATTCGCGTTGGGCAAACGTGGCGACTGCCGCTGCACATCCGCACGCCGCATGCGACGCGCAACGAGGGTGTGTTTGATCAAACGCGCTATTGGCTGGCGAATGACATCGAGGCGCTGGCGTATGTGCGGGTGTACAAGGACACGCCGCTGGAGCGTTTGCCGCGGTTACTGGACACGGATTCTGGCGTGCTGGCGGCGATTGAGAACGGGCGTTTTGATACTTTGCGGCAGATAGATTTAGCTTTGGCGGGAACGGATTCGAGCACAGCAGCGGGCTTGTTCAAAGCCCTTGCACTGGGCGATCAGGCGGCGATTTCAGGCAAACAGTGGCAGTTGTTTCAAGACACGGGTGTGACGCATTTGGTGAGTATTTCGGGGCTGCATGTGACTTTGCTCGCGGGGATTTTGGCATGGCTGGTACAACGCTTCTGGCAACGCAGTGCATATTTGACCGAGCACATTCCGGCGCTGTATGTCGCGCAGTGGGTCGGACTGATTGGTGCGCTGCTGTATGCGCTGGTTTCGGGCTGGGGCTTGCCGGCGCAACGCACGGTGTGGATGCTCACGCTGTGGTTGTTTTTGTCGCGCTTGGGTGTGGCGCACTCGGGACTGCGGGTGTTGGCGTTGAGTGTGCTGTGGGTGCTGATCGTTGATCCGTTTGCGGTACTGTCGGTTGGATTTTGGCTGTCCTATGGCGCGGTGGCGTGGCTGATCGTGGCGTTTGATTCGGTTACGATTGAGAAAAATGAGGTGTTGGATGATGCGCCAAGAGGACGGCGCTTGCTGCGCTGGCTGGTGGGTGTGAGCGGTGCTCAGTTGGGTATCTCGTTGTCCCTGCTCCCCATGACCTTGCTGTTTTTCCGGCAGGCTTCTTTGCTCGGTGTGTGGGTGAATTTCATTGCGATTCCGCTGGTGTCTATTTTGCTATTGCCTTTGTTTTTGAGCGTGGGCGTGTTGGCACTGTTTGGTTGGGCGCAGCCGGTGCAATGGATGGCGCAGGTTTTAAAATCGGTTTTGCATGGATTGCAGACCATCGCACCGCTGGCACAGGAGCAAACCTGGAGCGGGCGCATCGAGTGGTGGCAGGTGCTGGCGGCATTTGTGTTGTCGCTGGTGTTGGTCGTGGCGGTGCGGCGGCTATGGCATGGCTGGGGCGTTGTTTCGACTAAAAAGCAGGGGGCAATTGCTTTCGGTAGTGCGCTGGCGATGGTTGTGTTGTTGGCCATTCCACCGAACTACCCGAAAGTTAAAGAGGGACAATTGCGCGTCACCGTTCTGGATGTGGGGCAGGGCTCGGCTGTGCTGTTGCAAACCGCACAGCAAAACTGGCTGTACGATGCGGGGCCGCAGTACAGCAGCGATGCCGATGCAGGCGCACGCGTGATCGTGCCGCATCTGCGTTACATCGGCGTGCAGCAGATCGACACGCTGGTGCTCTCGCACAACGACCGTGACCATACGGGCGGCGCGGCGAGTATTGCCCATGCGTTGCCGGTGAAGCGGGTTTTGACTTCACTCACGCCAGCACAATTGAGTGAAATCGGTTTGGCGCAGATTGCACATGAGTGCTGTGTATCAGGGCAACAACAGCAGTTCGACGGCGTCATGATGGCCGTATTTTCACCCGACAACGCCTCGCTCAACGATGCGCAAACCTCGGATAATCAAAAAAGCTGCGTGCTGCGATTTGCGGTCAATCAATCAAATGCCAACGGCTTGAACAGCATACTGCTCACTGGCGATATGGATATGCTGGCCGAGGCTAAACTGGTGGTTGACCCCATGCGCCAACCCGCTCATAGCAACGATCAAATAGCATTACGCACGGTTCACGCGGTCACAGGCCAACCACTGCGCAGCGACATACTCATCATGCCGCACCACGGTAGTGACGGCAGCTCCAGCGCGCCGCTGATCGCCGCCATTTCACCGAAAATCGCGGTGGCGCAGGCGGGCAAGTACAATGCCTTTGCCCATCCGCGTGAGAATGTGGTACAACGTTACCAAGCCGCCGGCGTGCAAGTATGGCGTACCGACACCCAGCACGCATGGGTGGCTACGCTGGGACAATAAGGATGCGATGTGAAACAACTGCTGATTTTCTACCACAGCCAAACGGGCAATAACCAACGCCTCGCGCAAGCAGCGCATGACGGCGGGTGCGCGTTGAACCAGACTTTGGAGGCGGATGAACGTGTCTGCATCGTATTCAAAATGGCAAGGGACGTAACGCTCGATGATCTCGCCCAATCCGACGCATGGCTGATCGCCACGCCGGAAAATTTTGGCTATATGGCGGGCGAAATCAAAGCCGTTTTTGACCGCAGCTACAATCAAATTCGTGAGCAAACCGCCGGACGCAGCTATGGCCTGATGATTAGCTGTGATAACGATGGGCGAGGTGCGGCCAGTTCGATAGCACGGATTATGGTCGGCTACGGCATGCGACTGGCGCGACCGGAATTGATTGTGCGCGGCAGTCGTGAGACGGATGCGGATGTGCAACAGGCGTATGAATTGGGTCAATATCTGGTGGGGACATTGGGTTTATAAATATGGCCACTCATCATGGCAATCAACCCTTGGTGAAACTCACGATAACTCCAACTCGCGCTCGATGGTTTCTAACTCTTCATGCAGTTCCAACCATTGTTCTTCTAAATCGGCGATTTGCGCGGTGAGTTCGCTGTTGCGGCGCACGGCAGTGGCGAGCTGGTCTTTTTGTTCGGGCGCGTAGGCGGCCTCGGAGGCGAGCCAAGTTTGTAGTTCAGTATTTTCTGTTTGTGCGGCTTCGAGCTGTTTTTCTAATTTGTCTAATTTTTGCTTGAGCGGTTTTTGTGCGGCGTTGAGTGCATTGCGCCGCTGGGCGGCTTGCTGACGCGCTTCTTTTTTGTTTTGTGAGTATTCGCCCTCAGTATTTTCACTGTTGGGGTCGGTTTTTTTGTCGTGGGTGCTTTGTTTGAACAGTTGCCAGCTTTGCGCGCACCACGCGCGGTAGTCGTCCAGATCGCCTTCAAACGGTTTGACCGTGCCGTCGGCGACGAGCCAAAAATCATCCACACAGTTGGCCAGTAAACTGCGGTCGTGCGAGACGACGATCAGTGCGCCATTGAATTGTTGCAACGCGACGGTGAGGGCGTGGCGCATATCGAGGTCGAGGTGATTGGTCGGCTCGTCGAGCAGCAGCAGATGCGGTTTTTGCCAGATGAGCAGTGCGAGTGCGAGACGGGCTTTCTCACCGCCGGAGAAGTCGCGGATGGATTCGGTAACGCGCTCACCCTGAAAGTGAAAGCCGCCGAGGTAGTTGCGCAGGATTTGCCAGTTTTCATCGGGCGCGAGTTTTTGCATGTGCCACAGCGGTGATTCGTCCTCGCGCAGGGTGTCGAGATGCTGTTGCGAAAAGTAGCCGATGCGCAGGTTTTGTGCGGTGGTGATGGTGCCGGTCTGTGGTGTGAGCTCCTGTGCAAGGGCTTTGATGAGCGTGGATTTACCCGCGCCGTTCATACCGAGCAGGCCAATGCGGTCGTGGCTCTGAATGCTGAAGGCGACTTTTTGTAGCAGCGGTTTGTCGCCGTAGCCGAGGCTGATGCCGTCGGTTTGCATCAAAAGATTGGGCAAGTCGTTCAGCTCGGCGAACTCGAAAGTAAACGGTGAGTCCAGATGCGCGGGTGCGATGAGTTCGAGTCGATCAAGGGCTTTGATGCGGCTTTGCGCTTGGCGCGCTTTGGTCGCTTTGGCGCGGAATCGGTCAATATAGCTTTGCAGATGCGCGATGTGGCGCTGCTGTTGCGCGTATTGCGCTTGCTGCTGGAGCAGGCGCTCGGCGCGTGTGCGTTCAAACTGGGTGTAGTTGCCTTTGTAGCTGGTGAGCGTTTGCTGCGCGACTTCGATGGTGTGCGTACACAGCGCGTCGAGAAAATCGCGGTCGTGCGAGATGATGAGCTGGGTCGCGGGGTGGCTTTTGAGGTATTGCTCCAGCCACAAGACGGTGTCCAAATCCAAATGGTTGGTCGGTTCGTCCAAGAGTAATAAATCCGAACGACACATCAGCGCACGCGCAAGGTTCAGCCGCATACGCCAGCCGCCGGAGAAGGCACTCACGGGATTGCTTTGCAGGTTTTGCACGAAGCCCAAACCGTTGAGTAACTGTGCCGCACGCGCGGGCGCACTATACGCGTCTATGCGTGCGAGTTCGGCGTGGCAGTGTGCGATTTGCGTGCCATCGTCTGCCTGCTCGGCGCGTGTGAGTTCGGCGTTCAGCTCGACCAGTTCAGCATCGCCTGCGAGCACGTAGTCCAATGCGGATTCGTCGGTCTCGGGCATTTCCTGCGCAACATGCGCGAGTACCCAATGCGCGGGGATGACCACGTCGCCCGCATCGGCGTGCAGCTCGCCGCGCAGCAGTGCAAACAGGCTGGATTTGCCCGTTCCGTTGCGACCGATGATGCCGACGCGTTGACCGATGTCAATGCGGGCGTTGGCATTTTCGAGCAGGACTTTTTGGCCGCGTTGCAGGCGCAGATTGGAAATGGTGATCATGAAAATGGAAAGCGGTATCGGGGCTGAAAAAAAGCGTATTATAGCAAAGCCTATGAGGTGACTTTGAAGGGAAACAGAATATGAGATTGCCAAGCGATGCTTTGCCATTTTTGCGTGAGTTGGCGGCGAATAATAACCGTGAGTGGTTTGCCGAACACAAACCGCGCTATCAAGCTTTGCACAGTGATTTACTGGATTTTACCGATGAGTTGATCGGTACGTTGATGCCGTATGATCCATATTTGGCGGGGCTGGAAGCGAAAAACTGTCTGTTTCGGATTTATAAAGACGCGCGTTACGCTCGTGATGGATTGCCGTACAAAACACATTTTGGTATTCATCTGGTGACCAGCGGTAAGCGTTCGGACTTTAATCGTGCGGGTTTTTATCTGCACATCGAGCCGGGTGCGAGCATGATGGCCGGTGGTGCGCACGCGCCCAGTCCTGAATGGTTGCGCCAGATTCGTTTGCGCCTCCTGCACAACGGTGGGGATTTTGTCGAAACGGTGACGGAGCCGTCGTTCAAAAAAATGTTTGGCGAGGTGCAGGGTGATCGACTGGTGCGCCCGCCGCAGGGTTTCACCGGTGATCTGGCGGATAGTCCGTACATCGAGTGGATCAAATACAAATCGCTGTGGGTCAAACGCGATTTGACCGATGCGCAAATCAGCGGGAAGAAATTGGCTGAGATTGCGACGGAAACATTCCTGGTGTATCAGCCGTTCCAGCGATTTTTGAATGAGGCGCGAGAGGTATGATGTTTGGAAAAAAGAGCTTGGATTTCCAAGCTCTTTTTGATGTTTTAAGCGGTGTATAGCTCGAACGCCCAAAACATTAGAAATCCGGCAAATAACCATAAAGACGAAGCTGGGGTTTCCTCGATGGTATGGGCTTCGATCAGCAGTTCATCAGTCACCAGATACACCAACGCAGCGGCACCAAACGATAAAATCGCGGCGATGGTGACGTGTGACGCCCCTTGTAGGAAATAATGCCCCAGCCACATAGAGGCAAACATGACTAAGCCTAAAGTGATGGTTAAAAGAACCATGCGTTTGCCTTTCATGGTGTCTGACATGAGTGACAAGCCTAAAAACAGCATCTCCACCGATAAACCCACTGCCAAAATCAGACCAGTTGACAAACTCGCTGCCAAACCTGCGCCAATAATCATCCCGTCAACGATCGCATCAATGAATGTGGTTGAGATCAGGCCGATATTATTGCCCGAGCCACCTGTTTGAGCCGCATTGTGCTCCAAGTGGTCGGTAGTTTTTTTCATGAAATACATGGCCAAACCACCCAATGCAAACGAACCAACCAGCACATGTGCTGGTGCATGTTCACGAGTGATTTCAGGCAATACATCGGTTGCCAAAACCGCCAAAACCACGCCTGCGGCAAAGTGCTGAATTAAGCTACGCGCGCGATGCGAGGGATGCCATACCAACGCCAGAATCCCCGACAAAGCGATGAATGACGATGGAATCAGCATGATTTGTAAAGGAGACATAGTGCTGCTTTCTTATTATTAATTAAATGTTCGAATGCGGGTTAATCAAGGACGTTTTTTACCATGAATCATAGACAGAATGAGGTTTTCTTTTTGTTGATACCCAGTCAGAATAGCGCCCAGAATATGCAATCCAACCAAGCCTAACATCAAATTGGCAGTGATTTCATGCCATTCTTCCAGCCATTTTTCACCGAAAAACGTATCTGTACCCATCATGTAGCCAGTGACGCCTTGATTGATCACCAGTGCCATCAAGGCAAGCATCATTAATGCCCCCAAAGGATTATGTCCGACATAGCGGGGCGCTTGACCCGTGCGTTTAAGCTTTAAGAATTCTATCACACGGCTTGGGGTTGGAAACCAGTCGCTAAAGCGTGCGTGTTGCGATCCTACAAATCCCCAAATCAGTCGAACGATAACAAATGCAGTGGCCGCATACCCTATCCAACGGTGTGGGGTGTGACCATCTTCATTCAAAAAATTGGAAAAAACCATCATCGCCAAGCCCCAATGTAACAGACGCACCAGCGGATCCCAAACTTTGATTTCACTCATGTGCAACTCCAATTGTAATGGTGAACAGCGGGCTATCATAGATTCAGCACCGCCATTCGGTTTCTGGATTAATCGCCTTTTTTCACGATCGCCAAGGTTTTTGCGTCGAAATAAACTTCGGCCTTATTGCCATCTTTGTCATGGCCATAGATTTCATAGCAGTTGCCGGTGACCTCAAAGGTTTTCACTTTGTAGCCCATTTCAGCAATTTTTGCTTTGGCATCGGCTTCAGACATCCATTGGTCTTTTGGATATGCAGGGCAGCCATTTTTATCTTTGGCCAACGGGGCAGCCGGAGTTGCAGGAGTGGTTGATGCCGGAGCTGGTGCAGCGGAGGTGGTTGTTGTTGGAGCCGATGTTGGCGCAGGTTTGGTCTCGGCTTTTTCGCTACCGCCGCACGCGGCCAAGGTCAGACCAATGGTTGCACTCAAGAGCGCCAGTTTCAGTGAAGTGTTCATGTTGTGTCCTTTCTTAATAATCAGTCAAGCGGATGAGTCATCCGATATCCATACGACAGACAAGGTGATTAAACCATTTGAGAATTAAGAAAGGCTGAAGATGACGGATGGACCTAAATAACAAATCCCACGTAGGTGTGGGATTTGAAAGTTATGTGCCTGTGATGCGCTTTATTGTCCGCCGCTGGTGATCTGATAATTGGCGGCAGAACTGGTTTTGAGCTGTTCGACCACGGTTGGTAAACTTGCTTGCAATTGGTTGCCCAGCGTCCACGGTGGGTTGAAGACAAACATGCCGGAAGCCTGCAAACCGGCGGCCAGATGCGTTGGCTGTACTTGGTCGATTTGTAGGCTGACATTGAGCCATTTGACGCCCGCGTCGGTGGCGATGCGTTCGAGCTGTACGGGCAGGTTGCGCGATTCGGGGCGCGCCAGAAGCGGGTACCAGATGGCGTATGTCCCCGTCGGGAAGCGGGTCATGGCGTCCTTCATGGCTTTGGCGACTTTGCTGTAGTCGTCTTTGAGCTCGTACGACGGGTCGATCAACACCAGACCGCGCCGTGATGCCGGCGGTAGATTGGCCTTCAGTCCGACGAAGCCGTCGACGGTTTTGAACAAAATGCGTTTGTCATCGGTTACGCCGGGCTTTTGGATGTATTGTAGGTTCTCATCCAGCAGGCGCATGTCGGTCGGATGCAGTTCAAAAATTTTGATGCGATCAATTTCGCGCAGATGATGCGAAGCGACTGTTGGCGAGCCCGGATAGTGTTTCAGTCCGCCGCTTGCGTTCAGATCGCTGATGAATTGTAAATACTGGCGCAGCAGCTCGGGTAATTGATTGCGTGTATTTTTATTTTCCCACAAGGGCCAGAGCTTGCTGATGCCAGTTTCGTGTTCGCCACTTTTCTGCGCCATTGGGTTGGATAGCTGATACATGCCGACGCCAGCGTGGGTGTCGATGTAGGCAACGGGTTTGTCCTTTTGGGTCATGTATTGACACATTTGCAGCAGCACCATGTGCTTGAGTACATCGGCGTGGTTTCCTGCGTGAAAGGCGTGGCGGTAGCTGAACATAGTGTTTCCGTTTTGAAAAAATCAGGCGGGCAATGCCCGCCGTTGACCATCATAAATTATGGCGACGAGGGTTTTATTCCTCAGCAGTATCTTCTGCTGTAGCAGCCGCAGCTTTGATCACCGCACGGGTTTTTACGCCCAATTTGTCGCGCACGAGGTTTTCGATTTCCGCGGCCAGTTCGGGTTTTTGGCGCAGGTATTCGCGCGTGTTGTCCTTGCCTTGGCCGATTTTTTCACCGTTGTAGCTGTACCATGCGCCGGCTTTTTCAACGATGCCTTGTGCCACGCCCATGTCGATGATTTCGCCTTCGCGGGAGATGCCTTCGCCATAGAGGATGTCGAATACGGCCTCTTTGAACGGCGGCGCAACTTTATTTTTCACGACTTTGACGCGAGTTTCGTTACCGACGACTTCATCACCTTTTTTCAGACCGCCGATGCGACGGATGTCCAAGCGAACCGAGGCGTAGAATTTGAGTGCATTACCGCCGGTGGTGGTTTCAGGCGAGCCGAACATGACACCGATTTTCATACGGATTTGATTGATGAAAATTACCGTACAGTTGCTGCGGCCGATCGAGGCGGTGAGTTTACGCAGGGCTTGGCTCATCAAACGAGCTTGCAAGCCCGGCAATGAGTCGCCCATGTCACCCTCGATTTCAGCGCGCGGCACCAATGCGGCCACCGAGTCAACGATGATGAGATCCACCGCGCCGGAACGCACCAGTGCGTCAACCATTTCGAGTGCTTGCTCGCCGGTGTCCGGCTGAGAGATCAGCAGCTCATTCAGGTTCACGCCGAGCTTTTGTGCGTATTGGGTGTCAAGCGCGTGTTCGGCATCGACGAAGGCGCAGGTGCCGCCGAGTTTTTGCATTTCGGATACGACGTGCAGCGTCAATGAGGTTTTACCAGAGGATTCCGGGCCGTAAATTTCGATGACACGACCACGCGGCAGACCGCCCACGCCAAGTGCGACGTCCAAACCGAGCGAGCCGGTGGAAACGACTTGCACATCTGGCGGTGCAGCGTCGTCGCCCAAACGCATGATGGAGCCTTTGCCAAACTGTTTCTCAATCTGAGCCAATGCGGCAGCAAGTGCTTTGGCTTTTTCGGATTGGTTGGTGGCTTGCATTACAGGAGCTTTGCTGTCAGTTTTGGCCATGGAGGATTCCTTTGGAAATGGGTTTTTTGAAAGTCAATTTTAGGTGTAACTGTATCATAAATCGACTGATTTTTTTTGGCTGTCGTATGTTTATCAATGCGTCTCAAGCAAAAAAGATGAGCCGTTAAGGCTCATCTTTGTGCTTGATTTTTAAGCGTAAAATCTAAATGATTCAACTTAAATCATGCGTTTTTGTGATAATTGGTAACACGTTCAACTTCTTCGGCTGAACCCAAGAACACAGGAACGCGCTGATGCAGAGATTCTGGCTGCAAATCCATAATATTTTCCACACCATTGGTTGCCAAACCACCTGCCTGCTCAACGACAAATGCAATCGGGCTGGCTTCGTACAGTAAGCGAATGTGACCGTTGTGTTTGCCCGGACGTTGGTCGCTCGGATACATGAAGATACCGCCACGCGTCAAAATGCGGTGAATGTCGGCTGCCATAGCAGCGACCCAACGCATATTGTAGTGTTTACCCAGAGGCCCGGTGTCACCCGCTTGCAACTCATCCACATAGCGTTTTACCGGTGGCGCCCAGTAGCGAGAGTTGGATGCATTGATGGCGTATTCAGAAGTGGTTTTAGGAATTTGCATGTTTTCATGAGTGAGAATCCATGAGCCCAATTCATCATCCAGTGTGAAGCAATGCGTGCCGTTGCCTGTGGTCAGTACCAATAAAGTTTGCGGGCCATAGATGGCATAGCCTGCGGCCACTTGATCGCGACCGGGTTGTAAGAAATCATCTTCTTCAACGCTTTGGTCGTTATCGACTTTTTTCAGAACTGAGAAAATGGTGCCGACGGGTGCATTGATGTCAATGTTAGACGAGCCGTCCAGCGGGTCAAATACCAATAAATATTCGCCTTGTGGAAAACGGTTTGGAATTTCGTAAATGGTTTCCATTTCTTCCGAAGCCATACCGGCGAGGTGGCCGCCCCATTCATTTGCTTCGAGTAAAATTTCGTTGGAGATCACATCCAGTTTTTTTTGTGCTTCGCCTTGTACGTTTTCACTACCGGCTGTACCCAAAACTTCACCCAATGCGCCTTTGGCAATCGAGCGGCTGATGAGTTTACATGCACGAGATACGACCTCCAGCAGTAAACGCAGATCGTTCGGAATGTTATTGAACTCACGTTGTTGTTCAATCAGATAACGCGATAGACTTTTACGTTTCATGATGTTTCCCTAAAGTAATAAAAAATCAGTTAAAAAATTGTTCCTTGTTGCCGTTGTTTGTCAGTTTAATACGGTAAACGCAATGCTTTGTGAATAATTTCGCTTACATCATTCGAAAGTTCAGGGGCGCTGGCAATTTGTTGTAACGCTTGCTTCATTTGGCTCTGATATGGCTCAGCAAACTTACGCCAGTTATCGCAGGTACGTGCCAAACGTGAAGCTGTTTGCGGATTTTTTGCGTCAAGTGCTAAAACTTGCTCCGCCCAGAAACGATAACCTGAGCCATCGGTTTGATGGAAGTGATGGGGATTCATATTACAGAATGCGAAAATCAGCGAACGCATCCTATTTGGATTTAATAAATTAAAGGCAGGGTGCGCCAATAAAGTATGTAATTGTTGCTGCATCTGAGTAAAATCACCACTACTGCGTGTGGCCTGCACGGTGAACCATTTGTCGATGACCAGCGCTTCATCTTCATAACGTTGGTAAAAGTCGCTAATCAACGTACCGGCCTGCTCGTAGAAGTATTCAACTGCGATACCCAATGCGGCGAAACGATCTGTCATGTTGTCGCTATTATGATATTGGTCATATACCGCTGTCCACGCAGCGTTTGAGTCGACATTCGTTTTTGACCAATAACTCAAGGCCAGATTCTTCAAGCTGCGTTTGCCGGCAAATTCGCCGTCATAATGATAGGCTTTGCCATCATGCAGTTGGGCGTACACCTTCGGCCAATGTTTACGCAGGCTCTGGGCCAGTTCATTTCCAATGACTTTTCGTGAAGCAAATAGCTTTTGCGGATCAAGCAATTGTGTTTGCTGAACCTGCTGAGCCAGCGTGGCGAAATTCGGTAGGGTGAGCAGTTGTGTTTTGTATGACGGACTCAAATGCACATCAAGCAGGATGTGTTCCAATGCTTCAATTAGTTCGGTGCTTAAGTGTGCGGAATCAGGAGCAGCCATCGCACTGAGAATCACGCGTGTGAATAGCTGCTGTGCGGCATCCCAGCGATTGAACGCATCGGTATCATGGCGCAGTAGGGTGAGTAGCTCCGTATCGCTGTACTCATAGTGCATGACAATTGGCGCACCAAACTCCCGATTGAGC
Organism: uncultured Hydromonas sp.; assembly: GCA_964481695.1. Lineage (GTDB taxonomy): Bacteria > Pseudomonadota > Gammaproteobacteria > Burkholderiales > Burkholderiaceae > CTSOIL-112. Next base: position 12,699 of record CAYZVI010000011.1, read on the forward strand.
GATGGAATCGGTGGGCACGGAATGTTATGGAAAGTAAAGGTTTGTTCGGCCTCGGTTAAGTTGAGTGTGCGGTTGTGCGCACCTGTCTCATCCAGTGCCAAGCTCTGACCGTGAGCTATATCGTCCATTTCGTGCGCGGCCAGTAAACCTAAATTGATCGGGATGTGCAGCGGTTCTTTATGCAGGTTTGTTTGTTCCAATTCAATCCCAACCGGCGGATTGCTTTGTTTGAGCGTCAGGGTATAGGTTTGGCTGGTGGCATCGTACTTACCGCTGGCGTGCACGTGTGGTGTACCTGCCTGCTCATACCAGCGAGCGAATTGGCTTAGGTCTGCGCCATTCGCATCAGCCATCGCCATACGGAAGTCATCACAGGTGACGGCTTGTCCATCATGGCGTTTAAAATATAAATCCATGCCTTTGCGGAATCCCTCGCGTCCGAGCAGCGTTTCGTACATGCGCACGATTTCGGAGCCTTTTTCATACACCGTCATGGTGTAGAAGTTGTTAATCTCTTCGTATTCGTTCGGGCGAATCGGGTGGGCCATTGGCCCTGCGTCTTCGGCAAACTGTGCGGCGCGCAGGGTATTGACATTGGCAATGCGTTGTACCGCACGCGCGGATGCGGCGGCGGACTCTGACAAGCCGTGCGCGGACTGGTCTGCGGAGAACTCTTGGTCACGGTAGACGGTAAGTCCTTCTTTCAGGCTCAGTTGGAACCAGTCACGGCAGGTAACGCGATTGCCCGTCCAGTTGTGAAAGTATTCGTGACCCACTACGGACTCTACACCTTCAAAATCGGCATCAGTTGCGGTTTCGGGATGCGCAAGCACGTATTTGGTGTTGAAAATATTCAGCCCTTTGTTTTCCATCGCGCCCATGTTGAAATCCGAAGTGGCGACGATCATGAAGCGTTCCAAATCCAGCGGCAAGCCGTAGCGTTGCATATCCCACGTGATGGACGCTTTGAGTGAATTCATGGCGAATTGTGCTTTGGGCAGATCGTGGGCTTCGACGTACACTTGCAGTAGTTTGGACTGACCATTGTGTTCAATGGTTTCTTCGATATGCGCCAATTGACCAGCAACGATGGCGAATAGATACGACGGTTTTGGGAATGGGTCGTGCCATAGCGTTCGATGCCAACCGTTATCCAATTCGGAGCTTTCCATTAGATTGCCATTGGCCAGCAGCACCGGATATACACTCTTTTCTGCGATTAATTCAACGGTGTAGACCGACAATACATCCGGTCGATCGGGGAAGTAGGTGATGCGACGAAAGCCCTCGGCTTCGCACTGTGTCATTAGATGCGCGCCCGTGACGAACAAGCCTGACAAGCTGGTGTTTTGTGCAGGGTTGCAGGTGGTGACGATGGTCAGTTCGCCTTGTTTGGGTGCTTTGAGTATCTTCAGTGTGTTGTCTGTTAGCTGATATTGTTCTGGTGTGAGTGATTTTTGATTGAGCGCTATGGATACGAGTGAGATATGTTCACCATTCAAAATTAGGTCCGTATCAGCTTGCTGGTTGATGTTTTCGAATCCGATACGACTGGTAATAATGGTTTCGTTTGCGTTCAAACGGAACGAAAGATGCGTTTGGGTGATGTTAAATGGATAAGGCTGATAGTCTGAGCGTAAAGGCATATGTGATGAGAATTTATAATAAGTTCTTTGATTGACGACACGGTTACATCATAGCTGAAATTGTAAACCAAGCGCATGAAAAAAGCGGGTCTATGACCCGCTTTGAAGTTTTTTCAGTATTGTTTTTCGCAGATCGATCTGTGAAAACGTTTACCGATGATTAGTTGTTTGATTCACGAAGGATTGGAGGTTTAGCTGGGGTATCCGTCGATTTTTCGATGATTTCATCCAGTTTTTTCTCCGAGGCTGCTTTGACATCGGCTTCGTTAACTTTTTCCGAAGATTGACGTGCTTCAGATCCCGGTAGAGGTACGGCACTTGGGTCGACTTTTAGTTCTTCGATTGGCGGCGCCTTTTGCCCATCAATCGTCAAACTTGGGTCAGTTGGATTGCGTCGAACGGGAGCGTTGGAGCCGCCCGTAATATTACCTGTGCCTTCACCCCAAGAAGTAGACTCACGAGATTCGATTTTTTTACCTTGCAAGGCAACGCGCATGTAGTCCATCCAGATTGGTAATGCCAAGCCACCACCAAATTCGCCTTCACCCAAAGATTTATTGCCGGTATCAAAACCCATCCACGCAATACCTACTAAGTTCGGCTGATAACCGGCAAACCATGCGTCTACGGCATCATTGGTTGTACCAGTTTTACCCGCAATGTCCGCGCGGCCTAACGCTTGGGCTGCTCGTGCTGTACCGCCACGCACCACACCTTGAAGCAAGGAGTTGACCATAGAGGCGTTTTCTTTGGTGATGATACGATTTTTCTCGTCGCCTGCTTTGCGTGGTTGTGCTTGCAAAATGGTTGCACCATTACGATCCGTTACTTTGGTGATGAGGTACGGGTCGACTTTGTAGCCGCCATTGGCAAAAGCACCGTAAGCGCCGACCAGTTGATAAGGCGTTGCCTCAATAGCACCTAAGGCAACAGTTAAGAATTTATCAATGCGATTGCCTTCAAATCCAAATCGTTCGGCGTAGCTACGGAAGTAGTCATTGCCAATGCTTTGTAATAAGCGAATTGAAACCATGTTGCGGGAGGAGGCCAATGCCGTTGATAACGGAATGGGGCCTAAGTAGCGGCCATCGGCATTTTTAGGTCTCCATGAACCAACTTGAATTTCTGCGTCATTAACGATTGAGTTCGGGTTCATGCCGTTTTTCTGCATGGCAGCAGAATAAATAAATGGTTTGATGGTTGAACCCGGTTGACGATAACCTTGGGTGATGTGGTTGAATTTACTTAAATCAAAGTCAAACCCACCCACCAATGCGTGGATCGCACCGTCATTCGGATCCATTGATACGAATGACGCTTGTACCGCTGGTGCTTGAGATATTTTATAGTGCTGTCCATCGCCTGTTTCGACTACACGTACAACTGCACCTGAGCGAATGCCTTTAGCGCCTGCTGCGCCCAATAATTTTTGTGCAGGGCCCAAGCTTGTGCCTGAAATTTCGATGGTTTGTCCATCTGACAAAACGCCTTTCATGACCCCGCCGCTGGTGGATGTAACGATTGAAGCACGTAGTTTGTCAAAATCGGCGTGTTTACTGAAAATAGTTGCCAATTGTTTTTTGCGTTCTTCAGGATTGTTGGAAAGTTCGTAGTGTTCTTCGGCACCGCGGTAGCCGTATTTGCGGTCATAAGCGAACACAGCCTTGCGCACAGCTTCGTAAGCGGCATTTTGCTCTTTGCTGCGGATGGTGGTGTAGACCTTTAGGCCTTCGGTATAAGCCGCTTCTTTGAAGCGGTCGTACATGAGAATGCGCGCCATTTCAGCCACGTATTCAGCATGTACCGCGTAATTGACATTACGAATGGCGTTTTTAGTATCGGCGATTTTAACAACTTCGGCACGCGCTTGGTCATATTCAGCTTTGCTGATAAATTTCAGTTCCAGCATGCGTTCGAGTACATAACGCTGGCGTTCATCCGCACGCTTGCGATTTTTAGCGGGGTTGTTGCTGCTTGGTGCTTGCGGCAGTGTGGCCAACATAGCAGACTCAGCCAAAGTTAAATCTTTGATCTCTTTACCAAAATAGATATCAGCTGCAGCGGCAAAACCATACGCACGCTCACCTAAATAAATGTGGTTCATATAGCGTTCGAGAATTTCATCTTTGGTCAGATTTTTCTCGATTTTTCGCGCCATCAGTGCTTCATAAAACTTACGCGTATAAGTTCGCTCGCTGGTCAAAAAGAAGTTTTTTGCCAATTGTTGGGTAATGGTTGACGCGCCTTGCTTGTTCCCGCCTGGGATGAGGTTGTTAACAATAGCTCGAGCCAAGCCGTAGTAATCGACACCATCATGCTCATAAAAACGGGCATCTTCAATGGCCAATAAGGCTTTTTTCAAATGGTCGGGCACTTCGTTGATGGTGACGGGTTTGCGCCGTTCTTCGCCAAACTCCCCAATCAGCTCACCGTCAGCACTAAAAACCTGCATAGACATGCGTGGTTTGTAGTCTTTGAGTGCGTCAATTGGCGGTAATTGGCGCCATGCTACGACGACAGCGATTGTCACTGCAATCGCTGCGCCGATAATTGCAAAAAGCCCCCAGATGATTAATGTTTTTAATATTTTTCCCATGCTCCAGCCTGATTCACTTGGGGTTGGTGATGTGTTTTCTGTATTCATAATAAATAGGTTTAGCGGCGTTTCTGTCTGAACGCCTTATTTTTGCGGTTAAAACAGGTTGCTTATTGTATACTTTCGCAGTTTATTTGTGGTGAAAACAAAGTTATCTTTTGAGTGCAATTCATTTAGGCGTGTGATTATGGGTGCTGACCGTGGATTTATTCTGTAAGCTTATGATTTTTAATTACTTATAATGCAGTATTGGGTTTGATTGTCTCTATTTGGAAAGTGTGGTTCAGGTGGTTTGGCAAAAAGTACGGTCTTGGCTGAAAATGAGCTCGCCAATATTGACCTTGAGTATAGTGGATCAAGAGGTACGTTATCTCGTACGTCAAGGCACACACGTGTCTGCTCATGGTTCCTGTATGGTGCCACAGGCTTTTCAAGGTGGTCGCTTAGTGGCGCCGGACATGTTGGCACAGAGTTTGTTTTCGCACCTGTCTACTCCTAAAGGACAAGTGGGTAAGGTAGCTGTGTTGTTGCCAACATCTTGGTTACAACTGCACGAAGTGACCTTACCTGCTGGCTTGGATGCGGAAGAGTTAAATTATCAAATCAATCGTTACGTTACCTACAATCTCAATCTAAATCCAACGGAGATATTTTTTGATTGGACTGTGCTAAATGCCGATGCGGATAAACGATTGATGACTGTATTGTTAGCAGTGGCGCGCCAATCGGACGTGGCGTTGTTCCATCGGGTTTTTGTTGATACCGACTGGCATTTGCAATGGGTCTGTCCAGAACCTCAGGTTTGGTCTGTGGCGTACCGTTCGCATGCGACGCTGGATCGGCCTGTTGGGGTTTGCCAAATTGAGCCACATGGGTTGGCTTTCTGGTTAATTGAGTCAGATGGCAGCGTGCGTTCATTTTTGCATCCATTTAATGAGCAGGAGTCTGCTGGTTTTGGCTTTGTGTATCAAAGCAGTCATGAGGCGGATAGTTGGGTGCGATTTCCTTCGAAATTTGTAGGTGATTTATTGGCACAGCATTTGCCTAATTGGTTAGGTACGATTTCTTTAAATGAATTAAATAAGGTTTATGCAACAGGCAAAGGCGTGAATTGGTCCGAAGTGATCCCGATGTTGCAATCGCGTTTTGGTGTTCCGTTTCGTTTGGCTGAGGAATCATTTGGTATTGATTCCGAAGAAGCACAACCTAAAGTCGGGATGGCTGGGTTGTGGTGGCTGTCCAAACAGGTGGCTGTATGAAGTTATTGAATTTATGGCCTCAGGGCAATGTGGTTTTGCAGCCTATTAAGCGATTTATCCAAGAAGTTGTTTTTGCGGTATTGCTTGCTGTTGCGGCCACTTTGGCTGTGTGGCTATGGTTTAACTGGCGAGTGGATCATGCGACAAAAACCCATCAGGTTTTGGTATCGGAATGGGAGCGTTTTAAACAAGAACGGGAACCTCCGGCTCAGTCGGGTTCTCAAGCTCCTCGTTATTTACGTCAAATTATTTCGGGTGAATTGGATTGGATGGGTGAGCTACCAATTTGGGCCCAAGATGGGCGTGTGCGTTGGTTATCTGCAAGAATGGAGATAGATAGCTTGCTGTTGGAAGGCATCGCGAGCGATGGAGACGCAATACAAACGCTGGCAAACCAAATTGGATCACGCTATTCGGAGCCTCCAGTCAGTATAAGCGAAGTGACCAGCATTACGGTGGGTGGTGAAAAATGGTGGCGTTTTTCTATGATTGTAAATGGCGTTGATTTGAAGTATCGCTGGATTCTAAAAAAAGATTTGACCCATACAAACCCACCGCCATCAGCTTTGACGGGACAAACTCAATCTGATCCGAAGCCAACCATTAACGTGGGTGGAGATTCAAGATGAAACACCTTTTTGGTCAGCAATTGTATTGGCGAGATTTAGACGTGAGACAGGTGGTGTATTGGCCAAATGCACCACGTCGTTGGCTTTTGGCGCTGTTAAGTGTGTTGTTGTTTGCTGGTTTGGTGGCTTTGCTGGTATGGCCCAAATTAATACAGTTGCGTGATGAACAGGCAAGAATCCAAAATGCTCAGAACCTAATTGAACAAGCACTACGCGTGTCACCGAATGTTTTGGATCAGGTTCCGCCGATTCGTATCATTCACCCCAATGAGGAAGCAATATGGCTGGCAAATTTGGCGAATACCGCCAGTCAAAACAATCTGAGCAAAGTCTCATTGAAAGTTAAACAAACGCCTGAAGAGCAACGCAAACAGATACAAGAAGACATTCAATATTCGACTCAGGAAAACGCCCGTCTTTTTGGCCGAACAGCAACCAATGCACCAATGGATTGGTTAAAGCAAACTTGGGTATTGAACCTCAGTGTACAAGGCTTATATCCAGATATATTGTCATTCGTCACTGATTTGGGAAAACACGATGAATGGGTAGCCGTTAGAGCGGTCAAATTGGAAGCAGTAGGGCAGCAACAAGTCCGTTGGACTGCTGATTTTTGGTATTTGAAAGAGGGCAATCCAAATGCGCCTCAATAAACAATTCCCCTCAAATTTGATTTTGGCTGTGTCCGTTACTTTGGCTTTGCTGGTAATTTCTGCTTGTACACGTGATACCGATGCGGCATTGGAGTCGCCGACCGATGCGCAACAGTGGTTACAAACTGAATTACAAAAAGGATTAAATGGTTCCACGCCGCTGGAGGTCAATCGCCTGAATGAGCAGTTACGAAATCCAGATCGTCGCTTGGTGCGCACGATTGATGCTACAACCGTGATACCGGAGCATCTTTTTGTAACAGTCGAGGGCGCTAAGGCTGAAAAAGCCATCGTTGCCTCGGTCAAGCCGGCACAGCTAACAGATCAGGGAGCAATCAATCCTAAACCATTGAGCAATCCACGCAACTCATTATTGCTTGATGCTCCTAACGCAATACCCCCTAAAAATGAAATGGAAAGCGAGCCCAATTTAGAACAAGTGGATATGCAGCAGATTCAGTATGTCGGCTTAATCCAAGTGAGCGGTGAGCGTTTTGGCTTGGTTCGTGTCGGGTCGCATGTCTATCGGGTGACGCCTAATATGCGCATAGGGCGGGGACAATGGCGTATTCTTAATGTAGATGCGGCACAGATGCAGGTTTTAATGAATGGAAAAACGGTTAATTATGGTAAATAACATACATCCGATTAAGTTCGAGGATGAAACTGCAAAACGCCAGAAGATGAAGAATCGGTTGTGCACGACTGCATTGTGGATCGCTCTTTTCTATCCCGCTTTTAGCATACACGCTCAAACGACGGGCAGTGGTGAGCCCCTTGCATCTTCCACGGCAGCAAATTTAGCCGTTGAAAAACGAATGGATTTCGCCTTTCAGGATATTCCGGTGCGTGCCTTGCTGCAATTGCTGGGTGAAACTGCGGGGGTCAATATCGTGACGGACGAATCGGTTAACGGTACGATTACCCTTAATTTAAAAAATGCGGGGTGGCGCGAGGCTCTGGATGTCATCGTGCGTGCAAAAAACCTACAAACCGAAAATATTGGTAATACAGTCTATGTCCGTGGTGCGCAACAGTTCCGTAATGAAGCAGTGGTGGGTGATGGCGGTGCTTGGTCGATGGCTGCCGACCCATATCGTCAGCAGGTGCTGATTGAAGCGCGCATTGTGGAGGCGGAGGATTCATTTTCACGCACTTTAGGCGTAAAACTCGGCTTTAATGATCGCAGTCGTTTGGGCTATCGAGTCGTTCCAGATCCAAATGATGCAACCAAAACCATTACTATTGCGCAGCCGGTATCGAGTGGTAGCGCAGTATTCGGCGGTACCAGTGATGCAGTTCAAGGGCTGAGTGGGCAAACGATATTGACGGATAAGGTCAGTGCTGCCAATCAAATGATCAATTTTCCCGCGATTGCATCCCCGGGTGGTGTAGATCCAGCGAGCTTTGCCATGAGCTTGTTTAACTCCAGTTTGACCCGGTTTGTCAATCTCGAAATCAGTGCATTGGAAACCGACGGTAAAGGCAAAATCATCTCCAATCCGCGTGTGGTCACGAGCAATAATGTCAAAGCTGTGATTGAGCAAGGTACAGAGATTCCATACCAGCAATCAACCAGCTCCGGTGCAACCAGCGTATCGTTTCGTAAAGCCAATCTAAAGTTGGAAGTCACACCGCAAATCGTCGCAGGAGGCGAAGTCATGCTTGATGTGGATGTGACCAAAGACAGCGTCGGCGTGCAAACTACGCAGGGCTATGCCATTAACACCAAACACGTCAAAACCCAAGTTAAGATTGATAATGGCGGCACATTGGTGATTGGCGGTATTTATCAAGAAGACAGTCGCAAAGCGGTGGATAAAGTACCGTTGCTCGGCGATATTCCGCTGCTGGGTAACTTGTTCAAAACCACCACGCGTTCAGTGAAAAAAAATGAATTGTTGATATTTTTAACACCGCATCTTTTAGATGCGCGTGGTAATATTTTGCCTGCTAAAAACGCCGCCATCCGCATTGACGAATAACCCCGCACTCAATATCCATGACCCCGAGATACAATAAAACCAGCATCGCCATCAGCCCCGCACAAAAAGCCCTGCTTGGTCAGGCGCCGAATATCTACTTGATCGGTTTGATGGGTGCGGGCAAATCCACCGCAGGCAAAATGCTGGCGCGCACGCTCGGGCGAGACTTTTACGACTCGGATGAAGAAATCGTTC